>NZ_JAAFKD010000019.1:123542-130334 GCF_013299165.1 Microcoleus sp. bin38.metabat.b11b12b14.051 | reverse complement strand
ATTATAACATCCGTTTTGGATTGTATCCTTAAAAAGGATGAAGATATCAAGGAGCGGAATGAAGCGAAAGTTTCACGTTCCGTTCTGAAGGAGAGGTAGGGGTAGTGATGCCCCTATCGACTCTACCAACAATTAATCCTCAAATTGAGAGCGATCGACATTTTGAAATTGACTTGGAAAAATTGCGTCAACTGCCAGCAGGAACATTAGGGTGCTCAGTGGCGCGATTTCTAGACGAAGAAGGGTTTGAGCCGATCGCATCAGGAGACTGGATTCAACGAAACCACGACGTTTAACCGGTTCTGACGGGTCTTTCACCTTCAACAGAAGATGAATTTGTACTTCAAGCGTTTACTCGCGCTCAAGTATTTCGTCCTTCCTCTGCGATTTTAGTGTTAGTTGGACTAATCAGTGGCAAATGCGCGATATGACAAATTATCAAAGGCTTAAAACATGGAAAATTAGCTGCTAGGCTAATTGACTGGGATGTTGCATCTGATTGGGAAACTCCCTTATCTGAAGTCCGAGAAAAACTAGGGATTCTACCATTAATAGATTAATTTTTGAACTCGTCACTCCACTTCAAAACTATGCAAAGCACAATTTACAAACCGATAATCAGCCTCAGCCCGAGGGAAAGAGCGATCGCCCAATTAGTAGCCCAAGGCCTGCCAAACAAATGTATTGCCAAAAATTTAAATATCAGTCACTGGACTGTTGCTACTTACGTGAGGCGAATTTTTATCAAACTCAGTGTTTCCTCCAGAACTGCGATGATTGCACTTTTAATCAAAGAAAATTTGCTCTGGGACTGATAAGAGGATTTTAGATTTTAGATTTTAGATTTTAGATTTATTCTAAAGATGAATCTGGGAACTTGAACTAGGGCGTTGCCTTGAGCGACTTGTGCTGAGCGTAGCCGAAGCAAGTCGAAGGGTCTAAAATTTTGGAATCTATCCTGACGCTGGTGTCGGGGATTTATACCTGTTTTTGAGGCGGAATAAGTTAGATAGTACGGGTGCGTCAGCCTGATTTAATTCTCTGGTAATCCAGAAATTTTCTACTGACGCACCCTACACACACTAGAGCTCTTGCATAAATCCGATCTTGATACAGTCACCGCAGATTTAAGACAGATGAACAGGGATAAACGCAGATAATTTCCTGATTATTGTGGAATGAGTGCAATGCAAGTCTACTCATAAATAGTAGGGTGCGTCAGCCTGATTTAATTCTGTGGTCATCCAGAAACTCTTTACTGACGCACCCTACATACCTACTTTTGCAAGATATCTAATGTTTAAAACCTGCTATGTCACAGCCAAAGAACGAGAAGAATTTCTCAGAAAACTCAGCAATTCTCGATTCACCGTTTGAGGCGCTTCCTGCTGAATCCAATGACCGCAGTTAGGGATTAATTTTAACTTAAACGGAGCCGTAATTAACCGATCTAAACCTTCTACAAGCGTGTGGCTCAAAAACGCATCTTCTTCTCCCCAAAGCACCAAAGTAGGCACTGTCACAGGTTCTAACTTCTGCCCCCAATGCCAAAGTCGCTGCGGATGAAACATTTGCTGATAATAATTCATCGCCGCTGCTAACACTCCGGGCTTTTCTAAAGCTGTCTGATAAATCTTAGTTTCCTCAGCGCTAAAAGCTCCTTTGCGTACAGCTTGTCCCTGGAAAATATTTTGCACAAAATCTTTCAAGTTTTGCCGGATCAACCATTCGGGGATGCCGGGAACTTGGAAAGCTAAAATGTGCCAACTGCGACGAAGTTGATCTAAATTGCTTGCCATTTCTGGCACGAATCGCTGCGGGTGCGGAGCGTTTAAAATTGCCAAACGGTTGAGATTTTCGGGGAATTTTTGAGCTAAGTTCCAGGCGATCGCCCCGCCGCAATCGTGACCCACAATATGAGCTTTTGTATAGCCGAGCCGATCGATCAAACCGCGAATATCAGCACTCAGCGTATCCAAATCATAACCGCTTTCCGGCTTGTCCGAATCGTTGTAGCCCCGCAAATCCGGCACCACAACTTTGAAATGACGCGCTAAAGCAGGAATTTGATGGCGCCAAGAGTACCAAAACTCGGGAAACCCGTGCAGGAGGATAACAAGCTCGCCTTCTCCTTGAGAAACGCAGTGCAAGCGAATGTTGTTGGTTTCGACAAAGATGTGTTGCTGTTCGGAATTTAAAGACTTCATAGTTGCAAAGTTAGACTTATTTTCGGGGAGTACAGAATCTGCCGACTGGTAGCCGGCCCAAACAGCCCAATGGTTTTAATTCTTCTGTTTTTATTCTAGCTGCTTTTCGATCCCCGCCGCTGTAATGTTGTAGTTAAACGTAAAACTTGTAGAGTTTTTCGGTGTCGTGTTTTTTAGGTGTAACTACTTATCTAAAAATGCTAGCTTTCAATCTGTTGTTTTAACAGCGACGGAGGCGATTTAATAATAGCACAATTTCGTCCGTTGCCGATCGCATTTTTGCAGCCGATAGGTCAGATTGATTGACGATAATGCTAAACACCAGCGGCTCGTAATTCGGCACTTCGATATATCCTGACAGCGCCGAAACTCCGCTCAAAGTTCCAGTTTTTGCTTGCAAAATTACGCGGCTTGGTGTACCATTAAATCGATTTTTTAAAGTGCCGCTTTCGCCAGCCACGGGCAGTGAGGCGCGATAAATAGATCCAGCAGGTGAATTCGCCATCAATCTCAAAGTTTGCACCAAGGCTTCTGGACTAATTAAATTGTGGCGGGAAAGTCCCGAACCGTCAGCCAATATATAGCTGTTTGGATTTACGCCTAATTGAGTTAAAGCTGTTTTTAACTCTTTTAAACCAACTTCACCTGTATCCTCTTGTGGCACAGGCATCTTGCCTGTATCCTCTTGTGGCACAGGCATCTTGCCTGTGACTGCTTGTGGCACAGGCAAGATGCCTGTGACTTTCCCCAACAATCTCAATAAAACTTCTGCATAAAGATTGTTGCTTTCCCGATTAGTTTCCTTCACCAACTCCGCCAGCGGTGGCGATGTCACAAAGGCTAATTCCTGATTTAAATTGCGAGAAGCAGAGGCAACTAAAGCTTGTTTGACAGGGATTCCCTCAGCCACCAAAACTTGCTGAAAATGTTGCAAAAAGTTAGGCGCGGGATTGACAACTGCGACATAAGCTGATTCAGATTCCGCACCAACTTTCAACTGTCCGCTAACTCGAATGATAGGGCGATCGAATTCCCTGCCAACTTCAATAAACTCGGATTCAGTGGAGGCGACTGTGACTGAATTGTTCTGAATTTGCCACTGATTTGCTAACTTGGGTTCGGCAAAAGTGACTTTCAGCGGTTGCCCGAGATCCTGCGGGGACAAAACAAGCTCGATCGCATTTTGATTGAAAATTAAACTGTTAACCGGCGCGCCATAGCCAGATTGCGCGTCTTCCCATTCCCAATTCGGATTGACTGCACTGCCTTGAAAATAGCTGTCATCGCCAATCAACTCATTTATGCGATCGACTCCGCGGCGTTTCAACTGCTGCGCCAAATCCTTCAACTGAGGTTCAGCAATGCTCGGATCGCCCCTACCAGCAACATAAAAACTCCCATTTGCGCCGCCGTAAACCGATGTCTTAATCCGAAAATCTGCACCGAGTTTCTGCAAAGCAGCCGCCGTGGTTAGCAGCTTGACATTGGATGCGGGAATAAAATATTTGGTGGCGTCGCGGCTGTAGAGAGTCGCGGTAGATGATAGCGGTTGAATCAAAATGCCCCAGCGCGATCGGCTAAATTCTGCACGATTGGCGATCGCATCTACCTTCGCCCCCAAATCCCCAGGACAAATATCACCAGCCACCGCAGGCGTTTGAGCGACTACCGCCGACGTGCGCCCCAGAATTAGGACTAACAAACTAACCGTAATTCCTGTGATTTTCACAATTTTCAAAGCGTAACTTCCATCACAATCACTATTCAAAATACTTCTACTCAAAGTCGTCTTTTTATCTAATAAATATCTGCGTTCGTCTGCGTATATCTGCTTTAAATCTGCGGTTCACCATCAATCAAAGACTTAAAACAAAAGTCAAAATTAGATGCGAACATATCCGATCAAAATCACCGAATCAAGTCAAGATTAATAGTAATAGCGCATATGAATTCTCGGATTGAACAGCGCCTCTACGGGTTTTCCCCCTTTGAGGTGCTCTTCCACGATCGACGGTACATCACTCGGTTTAACTCGACAATACCAGATTTCATCTGGGGTGACTCGCACAGTCGGGCCCGTGTTGCACTGTCCCTGACAGCTAGAAGCCTTAACTGTTACCCCTGCAACTGGTTGGGCTTCAAAAGCAGCGAGTACCGCTGCTGAACCATTTCTCAGGCAAGATTGATACTGGCAAACTAATACACAGCGGGCTTCTGGTTGGCTGTCTGCTTCTGGGGCTGGAGATTCTGGCATCGGTAAGGATTTATATAAGAAGGAAGAAGGAAGAAGGAAGAAGGAAGAAGGAAGAGGGAAGAGGGAAGAAGGAAGAAGGAAGAAGGAAGAAGGAAGAAGGAATTAAGAACGTCCTAATCGTCGGGCGCGGTTGCTATATCGGGTGTTTAACATATTTTAACAATGTTGTTAGCCCGATCGCCCGCGCGCTTGACTGACAAACCGGAGAATTCGTGGGTGCGATCGCCAAAACCTTTCAAATTCTGGCATTCAAAGTTTTGGAGTTTTTCTACGATGTAACAAATCCCTTGTCCCGGCTGCCTTTCTTCAGTCTGTGTCACGGTTTGCTTATATGATCTGATTTGGAGCAAAAACTCAATTAACCGCCAATCATGCCCAAAATAGTAGCCGATGTGATGAGCCGCGATCCGATTTTGGCGCGCCCCGAAATGCCTCTTAACGAAGCCATTAAAATTTTAGCCGATCGACGTATTAGCGGTCTTCCCGTCGTAGATGAGAACGGCTACTTAGTAGGAGTCATCTCCGAAACAGACTTGATGTGGCGGGAAACCGGCGTCACTCCGCCCGCTTACATCATGGTGCTCGACAGCGTGATTTACCTAGAAAATCCCTCGCGTTACGAGCGAGAGCTCCACAAGGCTTTAGGACAAACAGTAGGAGAAGCGATGAGTGCAGATCCCGTTACCATCGAACCCACAAAATCTCTCTCAGAAGCAGCAAAACTCATGCACGATCGCAGCATCCACCGATTGCCGGTAGTCGATAGTGCCGGCAAAGTAATCGGCATCCTCACTAGGGGAGATATTATCCGCTCGATGGCGGCAGAGTCTTAATTAATTGTTGCAGTTGAAGGATTGTATCAGAAAATGAGCCGATCGCTCCTTCAATCTTTTAATTTTTGGCAATCACCAATTACCTAAGACGTGAATTGCTTTCATGCGCTCGCTCTTTTAGAAATTATTTGGGTTTAGTTGCGGTTTCCCTATCAATCCAAGATTTATCCAATAAGTCTCTAGATTCACGACATGGAAGTCAGGAATACACGCAGAAATATTTTTCCATTCTTCCCTGTTCCTTATTCTTTCGATCGACTGTCAACTGTCAACTGTCAACTGTCAACCCCTCGACTCCGCTCGGGGCAAGCTGTCAACTGTCAACTCTTCGACTTCGCTCAGCGCAAGCTGTCAACTCTTCGACTTCGCTCAGCGCAAGCTGTCAACCCCTCGACTCCGCGGGCGGGCTCTTCTGTCAACTGTCAACTGTCAACTGTCAACTGTCAATTACCAATTACCAAATTTAAAATCGAATGAGCATTACCCCTGAGTCTGTCGAACAATTGCTGAATTCCGAGGATTTTGGCGAAAGGCTGCGGGCAGTCAACCAACTGCGACAGCTAGAACCCGCGATCGCCTACAATTTGATTCAAAGGGCGATCGCCGACAAAAACGTCCGCGTTAGATACGCAGCAGTCAGTCAAATGTCAACCCTCGGCGAACAAAATCTGCCAAACGCTTTAGAGGTGCTGCTTCACAGCTTACGCAACGACCCCGAAGCCGACGTGCAAGCAGCAGCAGCCGATGCTTTGGGCGCCTTGAAATTAACCGCTGCTTTAGAAGATTTGGAACAAGTTTACAGCAGTACATCTGAATGGTTGGTGCAAATGAGCATCATCGCAGCCTTGGGAGAAATGGGCGATCCAAAAGCATTTCCGATGTTAGAAAATGCCCTGAGTTCGGAAAACGAATTGATCCAAACTATAGCGATTAGCGCATTAGGTGAATTGGGAGATAAACGGGCGCTGCCGCTGCTGCTTCCCTACGCTTCTAACGCAGATTGGCAAATCCGTTATAGAGTCGCCCAAGCTTTAGGCCGGTTGGGCGGCGCAGAAGCAGGGGCGGCTTTGGAAATTCTCGCCAAAGATGACGTTGAGCAAGTTGCTCAGGAGGCTAAAGTCGGACAAGATAATATTTTGAAATTGTGAGTTGTCAGCGGTCAATTTTGAATTAACTTAGGATTTTTGATGAGGACGATCGTGAAAACTTAGTTCGCGCGCGATCGCACACACAATTCAGAAACCCGGTTTCTTCCTAGATTTCTCGTAACTAAATGCAAAACTCGTAGAAACCGGGTTTCTCGCCCCCGCGAGTTGGCGCGCACACAGAATTTAGAAACCCGCTTTCTTCGTAGATTTTTCGTAACTAATCGCAAAACTCGTAGAAACCGGGTTTCTCGCCCCCGCGAGTTGGCGCGCACACACAATTCAGAAACCCGGTTTCTTCGTAGATTTCTCGTAACTAAATGCAAAACTCGTAGAAACCGGGTTTCTCGCCC
>NZ_JAAFKD010000019.1:0-123532 GCF_013299165.1 Microcoleus sp. bin38.metabat.b11b12b14.051 | reverse complement strand
GCAAAACTCGTAGAAACCGGGTTTCTCGCCCCCGCGAGTTGGCGCGCACACACAATTCAGAAACCCGGTTTCTTCGTAGATTTCTCGTAACTAAATGCAAAACTCGTAGAAACCGGGTTTCTCGCCCCCGCGAGTTGGCGCGCGCGCACAATTCAGAAACCTTCAGAAACCCGGTTTCTTCGTAGATTTTTCGTAACTAAATGCAAAACTCGTAGAAACCGGGTTTCTCGCCCCCGCGAGTTGGCGCGCACACAATTTAGAAACCCGGTTTCTTCGTAGATTTCTGGTAACTAAATGCAAAACTCGTAGAAACCGGGTTTCTCGCCCCCGCGAGTTGGCGCGCACACACAATTCAGAAACCCGCTTTCTTCGTAGATTTTTTGTAACTAAATGCAAAACTCGTAGAAACCGGGTTTCTGGCCCCGCGAGTTGGCGCGCGCGCACAATTCAGAAACCTTCAGAAACCCGGTTTCTTCGTAGATTTCTGGTAACTAAATGCAAAACTCGTAGAAACCGGGTTTCTCGCCCCCGCGAGTTGGCGCGCACACAATTTAGAAACCCGGTTTCTTCGTAGATTTTTCGTAACTAAATGCAAAACTCGTAGAAACCGGGTTTCTCGCCCCCGCGAGTTGGCGCGCACGCACAATTTAGAAACCCGGTTTCTTCGTAGATTTTTTGTAACTAAATGCAAAACTCGTAGAAACCGGGTTTCTCGCCCCCGCGAGTTGGCGCGCGCGCACAATTCAGAAACCCGGTTTCTTCGTAGATTTCTCGTTACCAATCCCAAAACTCGTAGAAACCGGGTTTCTCGCCCCCAGCCAACAAACTCCGCACAAATTGTGAAGCTTGTTAATCAACAATAATTTCAAATCTCAAATTCAATCGCACATTCAGCCATAAACTGTCACAATCGGTTTTTACTTATTTCGATCGAGCAATTAAACTATAAATTCTCAGTGTATACCGTATATTAACGGATTAAAATCCTTATAAAGGATAATTTATCGCTTTAAAAAACATGATTGTGGGTAATTATTCTGTGTGAAACTAAGGCGGTGGGGAATCTAGGCGGTATTGATGCCGCGGGCGATCGCACTCCTCACTTCGACAACCACAGCCAGACTCTTGACATCCACACTTTGACAACAGCTATAATAAAAATAGATACAACAGTGGCAAGGATTCACACAATTATTGAATTGTGCCCAGCCTGCGATCGGGGAAACTATCGTTAAGACAGTAAGCAATCTACCAGCTTTCGTCAAGTCTTACAACTATTTATCATCCCCATGCTCGAACAACTACAAACGGACGGCGCTCAATCTGTGGACATTTTAACAGGAGAGCGATCGGCCTCTCAAGTTTCACAACCTGCACCAGCTACAACCAATCAAAACTTTATTTATAGAGTTTTAGAACTCACCAACATAGAACGCAGCAAATTGAGTTTGTCTCCCCTAACGTTAAATACTCAATTGCTGAATGCGGCGCAAAATCACACCCAAAATATGGCGGTGCAAGACTTCTTCGATCATACCGGAAAAGATGGTTCATCAATGGGAAGTCGGATTACTGCAACAGGCTATAAATACAGCTCGGCTGCGGAAAACATCGCTGCTGGTTCTTCTACACCGGAACAAGTTGTATCATCGTGGATGAACAGCAGCGGCCACCGCACGAACATTCTTAACCCCAATTTGAAAGAGATTGGTGTTGGTTACTATTTCTTAGGCAACGATACTGGCAGCGTCAATTACAATCACTATTGGACGCAAGTTTTTGCTACTTCGCTTGATGGTAGTGTCAATCCCGCACCAACTCCCACACCTACACCCGTACCAACTCCAACTCCCGCACCAACTCCAACTCCAACTCCTACACCCAGCACATTAGTCTCCATTACTTCGCCAATACCGAATGCTACAGGGGACGGTACTCCGACAACAGCACCCAAAAATACAGCCAGCGGTGGCAGTTATTTCCTATCGGATGCTGCTGATACTCAAATACCTGCCAGTGCTGTGGGATTGCCAATTTTTGCCCTTTCCGGCAAAGACAATCTCACTGGGGGAGCAGGCGCTGATACGATTAATGGAATGCAAGGCGCGGATACAATTAACGGCGCAGGTGGCGATGATATCTTATCCGGTGGCAAAGATTCGGATTCAATTGATGGCGGTGTTGGTAATGATTTTATCAGCGGCAACAATGATAACGATCGACTAATCGGAGGCGACGGTAACGATACTCTCCGGGGCGGGAAGGAAAACGATATCTTGATCGGGGGTAACGGCGACGATTTGCTAGCGGGCGATCGCGGGCAAGATATTCTGACCGGTGGCGCTGGAAATGATACGTTTGTTTTAGCAGGAGGTTTGTCTGCTACGGCTACCTTAGTCAGCGCGGATGTGATTACCGATTTTGCGATCGGCGATAAGATTGGTTTGACTGATGGTATCGGATTTGCTAACTTGACTTTTGAAGCTGTAAGTTTGAAGTTGGATGCAGGCGCAAGTGTCGCTTCTACGGCAATTAAGTCGGGTAGCAATTATTTGGGCATCGTGCAGGGTGTCAGTCAAAGTCAGCTTACGGCTTCTGTTTTTGTGACTGCAATTTAGGAACCGAAATATTACTGGTTCCCAGGTCAAGTGCCTGGGAACCAGTTACCGTCGAATCTTCAACCCGCGGAGGCGAGTTTTGTTTGTATAGACGCGGTTTCAACCGCCGAGTCTTCTTCAACCCGCGGAGGCGCGTGAGTGTTTGTGTAGACGCGGTTTCAACCGCCGAGTCTTCTCGTATTCACGTAAAATCTACAATTGTATTGATGCTACAGCCGATCGCAAATTGCCTTGAAACTCGCCCAAAATTCGATCGCACTCTTCCCTCTCCAAACCAGTCCAGTGCATCATCAAAGCCAACTTAACAGACTTGCCGCTTTTTTCTAGCAAAAAACCCGCTTCATCCCGACCCAAATCAGTCAAATCCTGCAACATCCGCACCGCCCGATCGCGCAATTTCTTATTAGTCACCGCCACATCAACCATCCGATTGCCGTAAACCTTCCCCAGCTTCACCATTACGCCAGTCGAAAGAATATTCAAAGCCATTTTTGTCACAGTACCAGCTTTCAAGCGCGTCGAACCTGCGACTATTTCCGGGCCAACCAACAAGCGAATATCCACATCAGCCTCAAAATTCACCTGTTCCACGGGTACGCAGGCGATAAACACAGTTTTCGCCCCCCGTTGTCGCGCCGCGTGTAAAGCCCCCGCTACAAAGGGCGTTGTGCCCCCAGCCGTAATTCCGACAACCACATCTAAGTTGGTAATGTGACGGTGGGCGATCGACTCTGCCCCATCCTGGGCCCGATCTTCCAAATCCTCGGAACTCCGCACCAAAGCCCCCGCACCCCCGGCAATTATGCCCTGTACGAGTTCTGGCGGCGTGCAGAAGGTGGGGGGACACTCGGCGGCATCAAGCACGCCCAAACGCCCAGAAGTACCCGCACCGACGTAAAACAGACGGCCTCCTTGACGCAGAGATTCAGCGCCAATGTCGATCGCCCGGGCTAACTGTTCGCGGGCACGGGCGATCGCGCTTAAGGTTTGCGCGTCTTCCCGGTTGAACAAGTCCACCAATTCGATCGAGCTAAGTTGGTCTAAATTCTCGCTGTTGGCATTCACCTGTTCCGTCAGCAGATGCCCCCGTTCTTCCAAATTCTTCATTTTTTGTCAGTTATTAATGGTTAGTGGTCATTGGGCATTGGGCATTGGGCATAGGGCATTGGGCATTGGCCAAACAGGGCATTGGGCATTGGGCATTGGCCAAACAGGGCATTGGGCATTGGGCAGTTGTCAACTGTTAACTGTTAACTGTTAACTGTTAACTGTTAACTGTTAACCATGATTGATTTAGAGGAAAACCGTAGATAAACTTAGATATTTCTCAAATCTTGAGGCGAATAAATGCAATTCAAGTCAAGTTGAATAATGACTGCTGCCCAATGAATGCCCAATGAATGACCAATGCCCTATGCCCAATGCCCAATTCCCTATGCCCAATGCCCAATGCCCTATGCCCAATGACTCTCACAAAAGTCCTTCGAGTCGGCGACGCATAGAATCGAGTTCGTCTTGGGACACATCAGAATCCGACTCTGGCTGTGACTCCGGTTGCGACTGCCCCTCTGCTTGCCACGGAGTCTGTGCTACATTGTCTTCTGGCGGAATCGCTAGCGCGCCAGCCGGCACCAGTTCCCAATCATAATCAACACTGTCGCAGAACTCCTTAATTTCTTCGTCGTCGATCGCCTCGACAGCGGGTTCGGGGAAATCCTGAGCTTCCAACATCACGCCAAAGCGGGTGGCGTCGTCTTCTGACTCAAACATCAGAACTTTGTTGCGCTCGCCGAGTTGAATGGTGTGAATTCCCTCATTCTCGGTGCGGGCATTGAAGAGTAAGACGAACACTCGCATAAGTTTTAAAGACCTTCTTAACCACCGTTTTTTTATCTTAGAAGCGATCGGGCGATTTTAGATTTTTAGATTTTCGATTGACTCTGGGTTGTAGGATGTCTGGGCATTTTAGATTAAGTTTGGTAAAGGTTTTTTGAAATCTTCGTCCCGCCCGCGGGCGTGAAAGTGGAAGTTCCCTCGTCTGCGGGGCTTTCATCTGCGATCGCCAAACCTAACGCACTCCTGGCATCGGCACTTCCGACCTCTGTTCTGAGTCTACCAAAGGCAGGAGCCACAATCGAGCGCATCAACAAAAGTTACATAGCAACCACCAACACAGTTAGGACGTTCTCCCATTGCACAAACATCAGCGGTTGATTGCTTCTTCATCCAGAACCTCGCGCGCTCGAACCTCGGACTTCTGCTGTCTGATTTCGTCAATTCCTGAATTGTCACAAGCTTTGAGAAACACGCATGACTAACTCGGACGATGACAAAAATCAACTCCTCCCCCGCCCGGGGCGCCGCTGGTGGCGCTTGCTGCTGCTTAGCGGTACGGGATTGGGCATTGTCGCCTTGGTGGGGGCAGCCGTCGCACGGGAGTGGGTGCGGACAAAGTTAGCTCCTTTGGTGGAAACTGAGGTCAGCCAGACGTTGAAGCGGCCGGTAAAAATTGGAGGATTGGAGAGATTTTCTCCGATAAGTTTGCGGTTTGGTCGATCGACTCTACCTGCTACTGCGATCGATCCAGATTATGCTTCTGCAGAAGCAGTGGAAGTGAGATTTTCTCTTTTGCCATTGCTGTTCAACCGCACTCTCAAATTAGATATTACCTTAGTTAAACCCAGCGCTTATATCGAACAGGATGCCCAAGGGCGCTGGGTGAATATTCCCACCCGCGAACCCAAACCTGCGGGTTTATTTAAAACAGAAATTGAAGCAATTCGAGTTGAAAATGCCGGCGCAGTTTTGGTGCCTAGTCCCGCCGTCGGACAAAAAACTGCGGCTCCGATTTCCGTAACTCTCAAAAATGGCAGCGCTTTATTTCGCGAGCAAAATCAGCGCGTTCTCTACGAACTGAACGGTCAGTTTACGAACAATGACAATTTCGTAGTCAAGGCAGACTCTCTATTGCCTGCGGCTCAAACCAACGTGCTATTGCAAGCGCAAAATTTACCTTTGTCGGACATCGCCCGGTTGCTGAAAATTCCAGATATTTCTCTACAAAAAGGTCTGCTAAATAGCAATTTAACGGTGCAAGTTCGAGATAATAAATTATCGGGAATTACTGGAACGGCAAGTTTTGCCGGAGTGCAAGCAAATATCAAAGCGCTGAAACAGATAGTTCAAAATGGTAGCGGTCAATTGCGCTTTCAAGGAACTAATTTGATAGTCGATAGTCTGACAGGTAATTACGGTTTAATTCCTGTTAAAATAGCCGGAACAGTTGCCGCTGGAGCAAATTTTAATTTCGATCGAGCTAGCTTCAATCTGATCACCAACGTGCAACCCGTAGCCGTGGCAAGTATTGTGAGTGCGGTGGAGACAGAGTTAGGGCAGAAAGTGGTATTGCCGATCGCAGTTGCGGGGGAAGTTAAAGCGGATGTTAAGCTGACTGGAACCGTCGCAGAACCCGTATTGGCAGGTACGATCGCCTCGACCAAACCCGCTACGGTCGATCGCCTGCAATTAAACAATATTAGCACTAATTTCAAATTGGAACGCCGGACAATGGCTCAAATGCCAACTCCCAATTCTCCACAGCCAACTGGGCAGTTTTCCACTTTAGCTTTGAATTTGACCGATATTTTGGTGGTGCCGGCGGCGGGCGGTAAAATAGGTGGGAAAGGCGAAGTAGATATAACGTTGGGAAGTGACAATTCGCGATCGGGTTTGGTGTTTGATTTGCAAGCGGAAAATGTACCCGCAGACGCCCTAGCCCAAATTTACGCTGTCCCGATTCCCGCTGCTGTTAAAATTGGCAGTGTCTCGGCAAAAGCTCAAATTTTCGGGCCGTTAGACAACATCCAAGCCCGAGTTAAATGGCAAGCACCGCAAGGAACTTTCCCCGCAGCGGGCGAAATTAGAGCCGGAGGCAATTCGGCGGATTTGCAAAATACAGTTGTGAAAATTGGCGGTGCTGCTGTGAATGTCGATGCCGCCTTCAAAGACCGTCAGTGGGAAGCTATAATCAAGGGCGATCGGGTGGCATTGAAAAGTTTGCAGCCACTGATTCCAGGGCTGATTTTGCCACCTGAATTAGCAGGTATGTTCACCGGAACCGCCGAAGCAGCCGGAACTCTGGACGATTTGAGTTTAAATGGTATTTATGCTAGCGGCAAAGGAACGTTGAATATTGCTGATAGTATTGTTGATGTTAGTGGCAAACTAGAATCAGGACGCTGGCAAGCTTCTGGTAAGACCCAAAAAGTTGCTCTCAATCGCTTAATTGATATTGGTTTGCCGTTCTTAGCTGCCTCCAACTCTAACAGATCACCAGCCGCAAATCTCAACAATCTTCAATCCAAAATTCAAAATCTTAAATCGCTTGACGGACAGCTAGCAGGTGAATTTAAAGCTGGGGGAACTGTTGACAATTTAACCGCGAGCGGCATCAATTTCAGCACAAATGGCAAACTCAATCTTGGTGACAGCAACGTCAATCTGAAAGCAGAATTGAGCGATGGAAACTGGCAAGCAACCGCAGAAACCGATCGCACTTCCGTCAGCCGCCTGGTAGATTTAGGATTGCCGCTGTTAGATGTGGCTTCAGCGTTCAATCCCGAAAATCAACAATATAGCAATCTCACATCCAAAATCCCAACTCTCAAATCGATTGACGGACAAATATCGAGTCAGCTTACAGCCTCGGGAAGTGTTGACAATTTAAACGGTAACAGCGTCAAAGCAAGCGGCAGCGGCCAACTCAATCTTGCTGACAGCAATGTCAATTTTCAAGGAGAATTGGCACGGGGAAACTGGCAAGCAAAATTAGAAACCGATCGCACTTCTATCAGTCGGTTAGTCGATTTGAGCATCCCGATTTTAGATGTGGCTTCAGCCTTCAATCCCGAAAATAAGGAATCTGCTAATCTAAAATCCAAAATCCAAAATCTCAAATCGATTGACGGCAAACTATCGAGTCAATTTACTGCTGCGGGAAGTGTTGACAATTTGACCGCTAGCAGCATCAATGCCAACGGTAGCGGCCAACTAAATCTGGCCGGCAGCAATCTCAATTTTCAAGGAGAATTGGCACGGGGAAACTGGCAAGGAACCGCAGAAACCGATCGCACTTCGATCGGCGGCCTGGTAAATTTAGGATTGCCGCTGTTAGATGTGGCCTCGGCTTTCAATCCCGAAAATCAACAAAAATATAGCAATCTAAGATCCCAAATCCAAAATCTCAAATCCCTAGATGGAGAGATATCGAATCAAATTCAAGCAGCGGGAAGTCTTGACAAATCAGCCGATATAGCCCTCAACAGCAGCGGCCAACTCAAGATTGCTGACGGTACTGTTGATTTTAAGGGAAAATTAGATTCCGGACGGTGGCAAGCTGTCGCGGATCTCGATCGAGTTATTCTCAGTCGCTTAGAAAAAACAGTCCGCGATACTCAACTCTTTACCCTGACGGCGACTTTACCCAAAGGATTTGACGGCAGAATTAACGGGCAATACCAAGCAGCGGGCAGTTTGGATAACTTGACAGCAAAGGGAATTCGTGCTAGCGGGGAAGGACGGATTTTGGTCGATCGACTCGGGGCGATCGATACTGTGGCAAAATTAGAAAACGGCAACTTAGAAGCATTGCTAGAAACCAACGGAGTTACCGTCAGCAATCTAGAACAAACCCTCAAACAAACAGGTTTGCTGACAACCAATTTACCGCCAGAAATTGCCGGAACCCTCGATGGCAAAATCAGAATTTTGGGAACTGTAGATAATTTAACCGCCAACGGCATCACAGCCAACGGCGACGGACAAATTCGACTCGCCAACGGTGGCGGAGTTGTCAACGCCAAAGCTAGCGCGCAATCGGGGAATTGGCGCGCATCAATCCAGGGCGATCAAATTGCCTTAAGTAGCTTCCAGAAAGCCTTTGAAGCCCAGCGCCAAAGCTTGCAAGGCAGCGGCTTAGTCTCCCAAGCCCAAAATCTCCCCTTACTGCGGGGACTGTTTAACGGCAATGTCGATTTATCCGGCCCGATTGGGGCGGGCACGGGGGCACCGCCCCTACAAAGTGTTCGCGCCGGCGGCAGTTTCCGCATCTCGGAATTACCGTTTTTGAAACAACCTTTGGAGGCAATATTTAATTGGGATGGGAAGCGGATAGAAGTAGAAAAAGCTGCAACTCCCGGTTTGACAGCTAGCGGATTTGTCGGCGTTGAGTTGGCTGGTAAAGGATTACCCTCGATTTCCAATCTAGATTTGGATGTAAAACTCTCCAACTTTAACCTGGAAGCCTTACCAGCAGAACAGTTGGCATTTTTGAGACCCATGGGTCTCAAAAATGATTCAGAGAAAAATCAGCCTATTCGCGGCAATGTCGATTTTACGGGCCGCCTCACCGGAACCCTTGCAGCCTTGAGTTTAGCGGGCGACGTGGAAGTGCGGAATTTAGCAGTAAATCAAGTCGCTTTCGACTCGGTACTGGCGGGGAAAGTGACGGCGAGTTCCGATAAAAGTGTTGATTTGCGTTTAGCCGGCGCCAGCGACAAAATCGAAGTCGCGTTAAATTCGTCTTTTCTGCCGACATCTTTCTTAGTCAAACGTGGGGACTCCGCAGCCAGCGGCCAAACTGAGGGCGAAACTTTGCGAGTAAATTTCAGCGATTTTCCCCTGGCTGCTTTGAATCTCTCACCAGGAAAAGAGGCTGGTTTGGGGCCGATAACTGGTACGGTTTCAGGACAAGTCAACGTGCCCGGTTGGAAGATGCCGTTAAATCCGCAGACTTTGCCAGCCAACGGACAAATTACGATCGCCCAACCAGTGATCGGCTACATTAAAGGTGACAGTTTCCAAGCCGAATTCAGCTATGCTAACGGCAGCGCCAGTCTGACCAACGGCATCTTCCGTCAAGGTACCGGTCAATACTTAATTTCCGGCAACGTCAAAGCGGGCGCCAACCCCGAATTTGCCGGGAAAGTGAACATCCAGCAAGGGAATTTGCAGCAAGTTTTAGCTGCTTTGCAATATTTCAATTTAGGCGATTTCGCCCGCGGGCTGAAACCTCCGGTTTATGCGAACGCCGCCTCCGTGCAAACTGTCGGAGTCGGAGAACCGGAAGCGCCGTTAATCGAACAGTTGCGCCGCTTGGCAGAAATTGAAGCGATTTTGCAGCAGCAGCAAGCCATCAAATCAGCGGAAAAACTGCCCGCACTATCTCAATTGCAGGGGACTTTTGGTGGAGAAATTGCGGTGGCCGGTTCTTTGCGGACGGGCGTGCAAGCTCAATTTAACGTCAAAGGCGATAATTGGCAGTGGGGCAAATATGTCGCCGAACAGTTTAGCCTTGAAGGGAGTTTTCAGGACGGGATTTTAACTATTTTACCTCTAGAAATTCGATCGGGCAAAAGTGCGATCGGCTTTTCGGGACAACTCGGACAAAAAGCTCAATCCGGGCAGTTGCGGATCGAAAATTTACCCGTGGAAGAGTTGGCAAAACTGGTAGAATTGCCCTTTGTGGACGTAACCGGAAACTTAAATTTGCGGGCGAACTTGGCCGGCAGTTTGGAAAACCCGCAAGCCACCGGCGAGTTGAGTTTGCTGGAGGGGACGCTAAACGGAGAACCGATTAAAAAAGCCGACAGCAGTTTCAGTTACAGCAACGCCCGCCTGAATTTTGGCGGCAGCGCTTTGGTAACTCAAACCGAACCGATTGAAGTGCAGGGAAGTTTGCCTTTTGGGTTGCCGTTTGCTGCTGTCAAACCTGACAGCAATCAAATTGATTTCAGGGCAAATTTGCAAAATGAAGGTTTGGCAATTATTAATGTCTTGACTCCGCAAGTTGCTTGGGTCAGCGGCAAGGGACAGGTGCAAATTCGCGTGGGAGGGACGCTGCAACAGCCTGTAGCGCAAGGAATTGCCAATTTTGAAAATGCAACCGTCCGGGCGAGAACCTTCCCAGAACCGATTACAGGGCTGACTGGGGCGGTGCGCTTTGAGGGCGATCGAATTCGGGTAGAAGGAATTCGGGGACAGTTGAGTAAGGGAGAAGTTGTGGCGCAGGGCGTGATTCCCCTATCTGTACCCTTTGCTGCGGGCGATGTCGATGCAGCGAATCCTTTGACGGTGAATCTCGACAAGTTGGCATTGAATCTAAAAGGATTGTACCGCGGCGGCGCAGTCGGTCAAGTTCAGGCAGCGGGCACGGCTTTGCGGCCGCAGTTGAGCGGTAAAATTGAACTCTATGACGGCGAAGTATTTCTACCAAGTGCCAGCGGCGGCGCAACTCGGTTAGCTTCTTCCCCAAACCCGACTCCTGCGACTGAAGCTTCCCCTAACCCGAACCCTGGGGATTCTCCTGCGACATCTTCCCCTAACCCTTCGCCTTCCTTTGAAGTGGGATTAAACGATTTGCAACTGAATTTGGGCCGGGGCGTGCGAGTAACGAGTCCACCGATATTAGATTTTAAGGCGACTGGGGCTTTAACGGTGAATGGCAGTTTAGACGATATTCGCCCTGCGGGTACGATTCGGTTGACTTCCGGCGCGGTGAATTTGTTTACCACGCAGTTTAAGTTAGATAAGGGATACCCGCAAACTGCTACCTTTGTACCAACACAAGGACTCGATCCGACATTGGATGTGAGATTGGCAACTTCGGTACAGGAAGTAACGCGCTTCCGCGCTCCGGGAACGTCTGTTGCTTCGGAAATAGCCGACGAACCGACTAATTTTGGCAGCGTGCGAAGCGTGCGGATTCAAGCGTTAGTCAGGGGTAAAGCTTCTGGGTTGGCGGAAAATCTGGAGTTGAGGAGCTCTCCAAGCCGATCGTCCACAGAGATTGTAGCGCTATTAGGGGGCAGTTTCGTACAGACTTTAGGACAGGGAGACAGTACGCTGGCGATCGCCAATTTAGCAGGTGCAGGTTTATTTAACAACCTGCAATCAGTGATTACCAATGCGACGGGATTGAGCGAATTTAGGTTATTTCCGACTCGAATTAGGGGCAATGAAGTACAAGCAGGGCGATCGGGTTCGGGGGCCGGAGGCGGTGCAGGTTCCCTCGGTATAGGTTTAGAAGTTGGTGCCGATATCACGCGCAATCTTTCAGCATCAATTATTCGAGTTTTGTCAGCAAATCAGCCCACAGAATTTAATTTGCGGTATCGTTTAAGCGACAAAATTTTGTTGAGAGGTTCGACCAATTTACAAGGAGAAAATCGCGTTACAGCCGAATATGAATTGAGGTTTTAGTCAGTTGTCAGTTGTCAGTTGTCAGTTGGTAGGGGCGGTGCCCCTGTGCCCGCCCTCTCAGTTGTCAGTTGTCAGTTGTCAGTTGTCAGTTGTCAGTTGTCATTCGTTTGTAGATGTGCACTGTGCTTAGTGTTGAGTTTTACACCCAATTCCCTGTTTGGCCAATTCCCTGTTTAGCCAATGCCCAATTCCCTGTTTAGCCAATGCCCAATTCCCAATTCCCAATTCCCAATTCCCAATTAATTTGCTATAATATAAATAGCACAACCAAAACGGTAGTGCTAGCCCCCCACACAAGGTAATAGGAGTTAAGTCAAATGGCAAACAAACTCCAAGTCAAAACACAGTCGATCGGCTACAGCGATTTATACTGGAACCGATTTAGTCCGAGAGTTGCGACTATCAGCAGCATCCGCAACGCCAACCACTGGGACGGCGGATTCATCACCTACATTGCATATCCGACAAAAGTAGAAGCCACAGCAGCAATGAAACATTTGCTCCTGCATCAAAAAGCTGCCGATGTCGATATGCGAAAAGCCAAGCGGATGAAAGCTAAAGGCATTCGGTGGGAGCTAAAAATTCGGGGTTTAGCTTTTAATGAAGTGTTGAAACTGGCAACAATGGACATATCTGGAAAGCTAGTTATGTCACCTGTAACAACTACTCAAGCCACAGGCTGATCGCGCATCTATCTAGGTTAAATTTGGCAGAAAGATGTGCCGGACACGGCATTGCCGTGTCCTAAAAATATCGCGTACAATCTATATTGCAATACGGTTCACTTAACGTTTTTTGTCATTGCGAGCTTAAGAGCGAAGCAATCGCAGAGACTATGACACTTCTCGGTTAAGTCAGGTGCGCGCCGAGCAATTATCTTCTTAAGTGAACCGTATTGATCTATATTGAATAACGTCGCAATTTATGCGTTAGCGATTTGCGGTTGCGCCCGCCAGCAAAACTTGCAGCAACGCCAGCTTAATTATCTGCGGCCACTTCTTTCTGTACGAGCATCCAACCTAACAGTGCTAACATCAAACCGAGTGCGAGAAATCCTAAATCCCAAGCTAACTCGTTAATACCTGGTTTGACGTGGTGAATTCCCAAAAGTTGATGGTCAATAATCCCTTCTACAAAGTCAAACAATCCCGCACCAATTAATATTGAACCTAAAAAAGTTTGAGTTGACAGAGGAACATCTTTCTGTTTGACAGCACGCCACAAACAGAAGATTCCCGCGATTGTTACCAACCAATCAGCAGCGTGAAACAATCCATCTCCGAGGGTGTTCAATTCTAAACCGATCACGGTAGTATCGGTTTAGACGCTGCTAAACATATGGTGCCACTGAAGTAGTTGGTGCAGCACAATTCCATCAAAAAACCCGGATTGACCGATACCGAGGAGAATTCCTGCGATAATTAGAGGTCGGCGGTTGTTAGCTGCGGTGGTTGGTTGGTTTGTACGATCGCTCAATGGGACACCTCAGATGTTTGAACTGCCAATCGTGGGGCTGTGAAGGGATTTGCCCGTACATTTTTTAGTTTGGCTGGAGACGAAGGGCGATCGCATCATCCGCGAGAGAGATTTATGGATGCTGTTAATTATTAATTCCAACTACCAACCTAGTTAATAATGTAATTTACTGCTTACCCCTTACTCAAAGCCGCGAGTGAACGATTGTTGAGTCTGAGTCAGGTAAAAATGCAGGTAATTGCTGGCTGAATGAGAAAAATAATGTACTTGGCTTTTGAGATTTAAAAAATCCCAAAAGCCTTTCCACGTAATTATTTGAATGAGCGCCACTCACAGGTTGCGATTAACCTTGCAAAACCTCAATTAAAGCATCACTCATTGCCCGACAACCAACGAGTTTCATGCCTTCCGACATGATATCACCAGTGCGATAACCTCGATTCAAAACTTCCACAACTGCTTGCTCAATTTTATTAGCAGCTTCCGGCTGATTGAAGGCGTAGCGCAACATCATTGCCGCGCTTAAAACTTGGGCGATGGGATTAGCTTTATCTTGTCCGGCGATGTCCGGCGCCGAACCGTGTACTGGTTCAAAAACTCCTGGGCCACTAGCACCCAAACTTGCAGAAGGCAGCATCCCGATACTACCAGTTAGCATCGCCGCCGCATCAGAAAGAATATCGCCGAATAAATTGCCCGTCACAATTGTATCGAACTGTTTCGGCCAGCGAATTAACTGCATGGCCGCGTTGTCAACATAAAGGTGAGAAAGTTCTACATCAGGGTATTCTGAAGAAAGCGCAATAATGCGATCGCGCCACAGTTGCGAAACATCCAAAACATTAGCCTTATCAACCGAACACAGCTTTTTTCCGCGCTTCCGGGCCGTCTCAAAAGCCACGCGCCCGATGCGGTCAATTTCCGACTCGGTGTAAGCCATCGTATTCACACCGCGTTTTTCGCCAGTTTCCGTCTCAAAAATCCCTTTCGGTTTGCCGAAATAAATGCCGCCAGTGAGTTCGCGAATCACCATAATATCCACACCTTCGACAACTTCTCGTTTCAAACTAGAAGCATCGACTAATTGCGGTAAAATAGTTGCAGGACGCAAATTTGCAAACAATCCCAATCCGGCGCGCAGTCCTAATAAACCAGTTTCTGGGCGCTGTTCGCGGGGCAAATTATCCCACTTGTAACCACCGATAGCTGCTAACAATATAGCATCGCTGTTGCGACATTTTTCGAGAGTTTCTTCTGGCAGCGGATTGCCTGTAGCGTCAATAGCAGCGCCGCCCATTAAAGCTTCTTGAAATTCAAAGCCAATGTCCAATTGTTTGCCAACAAGTTTCAGGACATCTACCGCCACAGCGATAATTTCAGGGCCGATGCCGTCTCCCGGTAAAAGAGTGATGCGGTAGTTTTGAGTCATATCGATTTAGCAGTTTTGATTTGAGATTGGTGATGGGGAATTTTTTGTGCAAAGTAGGTAGAAGTATATTGTCGGTCGCCCTACGTATTAGTGGCGTTTACTTACGTCAATCAGCGTTAACTTAAGCTCAAACTGATTTTAAATCAAATTCATCTTTGAGTTGAGACTGATGATTTACGCCCATCTACTAAGCTGAGAAATTCTTGCCAGCCTACAATTGTATCAGCACAAGCAAACTAATAACTCAAGATCGTACCCTCAAAGTATGTGTTTAGTTTCATTCCTCAACCCAACCTACGACGACATCTTCTTCTTCTCTTCCTTCGCGTCCTTAGCGTCTTCGCGGTTCAATCATTTCCGATTCAGAAAGCCAGTTTCTCAGTGTGATATTATTTTAGATCGCACTGGGGCGCTGAGATTGAAATAAGATAACAAAAGTTCGATCGCACGCACGTACAAAAAATCGGCAAGGAGTCGCACCAGTGACAGACGGCGAAGGGATACCAACACCAGCACAGATTGACAATCGCGACTATTCATGGGCTTTTTGGCCCGTAGTCCCAATCTATCCATACAGCAGGCGGCGCACCATCCGCAAGGAAATAGTCAAAGACAAAATCTGGACTTTTGACCAACTGCAAGGCATTTTTTACGTAATCGTGCCGGTGCGGATGACAGTAATCAAACTCGAACCCGCAGGCCTTCTCGTCTACGCCCCCGTCGCGCCAACTCCCGAGTGCATCCGCTTGGTAAACGAGTTAGTCGCAGAACACGGCGAAGTTAAGTATATCTTGCTGACAACGGTTTCCGGCATCGAGCACAAGGTTTTTGTTGGCCCGTTTGCGAGGTGTTTTCCCGAAGCGCAGGTATTTGTCGCCCCCAAACAGTGGAGTTTCCCGCTCAATTTGCCGCTGAGTTGGCTGGGTTTACCTGCCAAACGCACGTCTGTACTGCCCTCTGATAGCAGCAACACGCCCTTAGCAGATGAATTTGACTGGGCAATTCTCGGCCCGATCGACCTCGGTTTAGGCCACTTCGCGGAAGTTGCGTTATTTCACAGGGAATCGCGCACGCTCATGCTAACAGATTCCATAGTTTCCATTCCCGAAAACCCGCCCGCGATCGTCCAACTCGACTCGTACCCGCTGCTGTTTCACGCCAAAGACAGCGCCTCGGAGGTAGTTGCAGACACCCACGAAAATCGGCGCAAGGGGTGGCAGAGAATCGCCTTATTTGCCATGTACTTTAGCCCTAGTGTGCTGGAAGTGCCGCCGTGGTCGGGGGTGTTCTCTAGCGCTATCAGAGCGCCAGAACGCTCTAGAAAAGCTTATTTTGGGTTGTATCCGTTCCAGTGGAAAATTGATTGGGTGCGATCGTTCGAGGCTTTGCGCGGAGGAGGGCGGTTGTTGGTGGCGCCGGTGTTGCAGGCTTTGATTCTCAACCGCGCGCCCCGGGAGACTCTCGATTGGGCGGATCGAGTCGCGAGTTGGGATTTTGACAGGATTGTACCTTGTCATTTCGAGAGTGCGATCGACTGCAAGCCGCATGAATTTCGGCAAGCATTCTCGTTTCTGGAAAAACAATCGGCTGTTAATTCTTTACCCGAAGATGATTTTAAATTGCTGAGGCAGATTGATGCAGGTTTGAATAAAACTGGTTTGGTTCCGCCTGCAAAAGAGAAAGTTTAATCCATCCTGGACGCACTCCGTTAAAGAACCCGGGTTTTTGCACCGAATCTTTGGGTAACAATGAAGTATTTTCGTAAAAAACTAGGTTTCTGGGTCTCAATGCGTCAGGACTGTTAATCTGAAATCTTGCACCATTCTCAACACAGCAGATGCCGCTTTTATACAGTACGAACGATCGCTCTCGTGTCAGTTTAGGAAGTAAAAAAATAAGAAAAATAGATAATAAAATTGCTTTCCTTCGGATCGCTTCGCTAACGTTCTTCGCCATGACATTGTACTGAACCGTATTGAATTATGGACAGCCCGGACGATCGCAGCGAACTCACAAAAAACCCGGGGGAAATTTCCTCATCCCCCGCCGCTAGATGCGGCTGGTTATGCGTGAATACGCGATTGCTCAGATTGTCAAGAGCGATCGAACAGATGTCAAAAATAGACTCTGCAATTGCTTTCATAAAAAATGGCTGAGGAAGAGCGTTCCTCTCTTGCCACCAAAAGACACGAACCCAAGCATATTGGGTTATGTTAGTCAACTTTATTTTTAAGTGTTTCGCACAGGCTAGCATCTCAAACACAACAATATCAGTACCTCTTTGGAAAGATGCAATTGCGCTGCTGCCTGCTTAGGATTGTAAGAGTTGAAAGCTTATACTCCACAGATTTTCTGGTAGAAAGTTAAACAGGAGTTTGGAGGTTGTCAGTAACTCAGCCCTTTAGGGACTGAGCTTGTAAGAGAAATCGAGCAAGCTGTACTGACCAGACCCCTCGATCGCGAGGAGCCGTTATTTAGGTCACGACACCGGAAAATGCGACGCCAGTTTTTCGCTCTGTCATCTGCAATTAAACAGTTTTAAAGTCACTGAAACAGTGTTGCAGGTGTAACAAGCTTTTATAACCAGGTCGAGGCAAACATTACCCCGCAAGGGAGAAAGGAGACCACAATATCTCCATTGGAGGGGCAACCATACCCCTCCAACCCCGCAAGGGGGTTCACGGGGACTAAAGTCCCCCGGGTCGTTTCCCTAGGAAGGACTAAAGTCGCCGAGTTTCCCACTTACCGTATTTCTTTTTATGAACAGTTCGCTAACCCGGCCCTTGGCTGTCGTGACTGGTGCCTCTAACGGCATCGGCTACGAACTCGCCAAACAGTTCGCCCAAAACAATTTTGACCTGCTAGTCACGGCGACCGGCCCGAGCATCAACGAAGCCGCTCAAGCCTTTGAAAAGCTGGGCGCACGGGTGGAGACGGTGCAGGCAGACCTTGCTACCTACGAAGGTGTAGAGACTCTCTACGACAAGATTAAGGCGACTGGCCGATCGGTAGATGCGATCGCGATTAACGCTGGTGTCGGTGTCGGCGGGGACTTTGCAAGCGAAACAGACTTGAAGGATGAACTCAATCTGATCAACCTCAACGTCGTTTCCTCCGTCCATCTTGCCAAACGCGTAGTCAAGGATATGGTCGATCGCGATCGGGGCAGAATCCTGTTCACCTCGTCGATTGCAGCCTTGATGCCGGGGACGTTTGAGGCTGTCTACGCAGCATCGAAGGCGTTTATCCAATCCTTCTCCGAGGCGCTGCGTAACGAGTTGAAGGACACGGGGGTTACTGTCACCGCGCTGATGCCGGGGCCAACTGACACCAACTTCTTCCACCGGGCCCAAATGGACGATACCAAGGTGGGCGCTGACGAGAAAGACGATGCGGCCCAAGTTGCGAAGCAGGGCTTTGAAGCTTTGATGGCAGGTAAAGACCACGTTATTGCAGGTTCGCTCAAAACTAAGATTATGGGCGCAGCCAGCAAAATTTTGCCCGATACTCTCAAGGCACAATTGCACCGCCAACTGACTGAACCGGGTTCGGCTCAGAAATAGATATTTCTCATAATTCTTGTGGTGCAGGTATTCGGCTTGCTCCCATAACTACGCTTGGGTTAACGCTTTTTTTGTCCTAGAGCGTTTTGTCTCCCTGACTCTTTTATCCCTAGCGTATTGACTTATATCTTGTTTGCTCGATCGACTGCAATCAAGAGATTTCTTGCAAAAATAGCTGGGAACGGGCCGAAGATCCCGTTCCACAAAAATTATTTTTTCTTCTGTGGAACGGGATCTTCGGCCCGTTCCAAAAGAGCGAAAGGACTTTTTTTGCAAGAGATATTTGGTAGCGAGTGCGATCGGCTTTGGGAAATTTTGCGGACTAAAGTCCTCACTACAAGCCTGAAATTTTGCGGACTAAAGTCCTCACTACAAGCCTGAAATTTTGCGGACTAAAGTCCTCACTACAAGCCTGACGTTTTGCGGACTAAAGTCCTCACTACAAACCTGAAATTTTGCGGACTAAAGTCCTCACTACAAACCTGTTTTGTGGTGGTAGTTTGCAAAAATGATCTAACTGATTTGTAAAGACAACAACACCATCTTACTACCCAAAAAATTATGACTGACCATACTCCCGTTAACGACCAAAGCAAACAAAACGATCTCGATGGGGATCGTAAAGAAGCAGGCGAAACTCTTACCACAAATCAAGGTGTGGGTGTCACAAATACCAATGATTCCCTACACGCTGGTTCCCGCGGCCCGACTTTGCTCGAAGACTTTCACCTGCGCGAAAAAATGGCGCACTTCGATCGCGAACGCATTCCCGAACGTGTCGTGCACGCGCGCGGTTCTGGGGCCCACGGCTATTTTCAACCCTATGAATCCCTGGCAGAATTAACCAAAGCCAAATTCCTGCAAGATCCGGCGGTGAAAACTCCGGTATTTGTCCGATTTTCCACTGTGACAGGGTTTCGCGGTTCTGCCGATACAGTCCGCGACGCGCGCGGCTTTTCCGTCAAGTTCTACACCCAAGAAGGTAACTATGACTTGGTAGGAAATAATATTCCTGTCTTCTTTATTCAAGACGGAATTAAGTTTCCCGATCTCGTTCATGCGATCAAGCCGGAACCTCACAATGAAATGCCCCAAGCTGCGGCCGCCCATGACAACTTCTGGGATTTTATTTCATTGATGCCAGAATCGATGCACATGATTATGTGGGTATTGAGCGATCGCGCTGTACCGAGAAGCTTCCGCATGATGGAAGGCTTTGGCGTGCATACTTTCCGCTTTGTCAACGCCGAAGGCAAATCTCGCTTTGTCAAGTTCCACTGGAAGCCGATTTTGGGCGTGCATTCTCTGGTGTGGGATGAAGCACAAAAACTCGCCGGCAAAGATCCAGATTTTAGCCGCCGCGATTTGTGGGAGGCGATCGAAAAGGGCGATTATCCAGAGTTTGAGTTGGGCGTGCAGATTGTTGAGGAAGAAGACGAATTTAAGTTTGACTTTGACTTGCTCGATCCCACTAAGCTGATTCCTGAAGAAGAAGTTCCCGTGCGGGCGATCGGCAAAATGGTACTCAATCGCAACCCCGACAACTTCTTCGCAGAAACCGAGCAAGTTGCTTTCCAACCCAGCAACGTAGTTTCTGGTATTGACTTTACCAACGATCCAGTCTTGCAAAGTCGATTGTTTTCCTATCCCGACACGCAAATGCACCGTTTGGGAAGTCCCAACTTTACGGAATTGCCGATTAACCGTCCCGTCTGTCCCGTGAACAACAATCAGCGCGACGGCGTAATGCAATCGAACATTTACACCTCGAAAGTCAACTATGCTCCCAATTCGCTGGGCGGCGGTTGTCCGATGATGTCGCCGGAAACAATGGGTGGATTCGTGCATTATGCAGAACGAGTCGAAGGCCACAAAATTCGCGAGCGCAGCAACAGTTTTCAAGACCATTTCAGTCAAGCAACGCTGTTTCTCAACAGTATGTCTGAGGTAGAAAGAGAGCATATTGTCAAAGCAGCTCACTTTGAATTAGGCAAAGTTCAAAGTAAGGAAGTCAAAGAGCGAGTTTTGGGATTGTTCAACCACATCGACCACGAATTTGCCAAGCAAGTTGCGGCCGGATTGGGACTACCTGAACCGGAAAAAGAAGTGATTCCCAATCACGGCAAAAGTTCGCCGGCTCTTAGCATCGACAAGATGCCCAAAACATCCATTAAATCCCGTCAAGTTGCAATTTTAGCAGCCGATGGCGTCAACGGCGACGAGGTAATGGCGGTGAAGGAAGCGCTAGCCGCATCTGGCGCCCACGCGAAAATTGTCTCGAAGCACGGCGGCAAAGTTAAAACAGCTAACGGTCAAGAAATTGATGCTGAAATGACGTTTCTGACTGGTGCTTCGGTGATGTTTGATGCGATTTACGTTCCCGGCGGCAAGCAAAGCATTAATACCTTGAAAGAAGAAGGCTCGGCGATTAATTTCGTCACGGAAGCCTTTAAGCACTGCAAGGCGATCGCTGCTTCTGGTGAAGGCATCCATCTGTTGTCAAGTGCCGATTTAAAGGGAGTTAATCTCTCGGTAAATGGCAAGGTGGCAGCCGATCGAGGCGTGGTAATTTGTCCTAGCGGTGGCGATTTAGGGCAGTTTTCTCAGGCTTTTATTGATGCGATCATGCAGCACCGTCACTGGATGCGGACTGAGAAGGAAATGGTTCCTGCGTAAGGAATCATGTCCGAATAGAAAAACCTGAAATCATCAGATAGGTTCGTAGTGAGGACTTTAGTCCTATTCTTGGAGGCGGACTAAAGTCCTCACTACGAACCTTGAATTAGATAGGTTGGTAGTGAGGACTTTAGTCCTATTCTTGGAGGCGGACTAAAGTCCTCACTACCAACCTTTTTTATTGCTAATTGAGGTGAAATAATGCAAAAGAATGGTTGTTTTGAGTGAGACGCAATTCTTGAATTTGCGTAATACCTTAGGCAAATTCGTTAAAGAGAACTTTGGGTATTTTTTTCTCTAATACTTAGTGGATTATAGTGTTTTCAAACAAGGAGAGATGATTTGTGGGTATCAGCAGGCGCGAGTTTTTAAAGGTAACTTCTGCTTCGGGTTTAGTTGCAGCAGGATTGGCGGCTTCCGAAGGCTTTTTGAAACCGGTGTTAGCTGAAAGTGAAGTTGCTCAAGCTCCGACTGCGATCGGCAATTTCTCGGCGCACGGCGGATATTCGCTCTAAATCGTTGAGAAAGCTGCTAGTTTGTACTTTGAGGTTCGTGGTTGTTTCTGATGGTTTACTTTGGCTGCAAAAACAAGTAATTCGCTCAGGATTTATGCAAAAAGTTGTTGTTTCCAATATTTATAGCTATCTGGTGCGGGCTGTGCGTCTTAGATATAGCAGTTAGAGCGAAATATGAGGTATGTTTGGGGTAATCGGTAATCACCCAAAAGCTTGGTTCGTTGGGCTTCTGATGTCGTGCCAGTTACCAATTACCAATTACCAATTACCAGCCTTCGGCTTCGCTCTTCGGCTGAAATTACCAATTACCAGACATACCTCATATTTCTGAGATATTACAATAACTTACAGTTTTATCAACAAATCACTCTTCTTCTAAAAATATTTTGTAAGCAATCAAAGCAATCCCTCCCACTATCAACGCTGTTCCCAGCCAATATGCGAAGCGAACTAGAACTATAACAGCAATAATAATGCCGAAAAATTGAGCTGCGCCTAATATTTTTCGGCGCCACTGTAGGAGTTTGTTGTTAGTTTGAATGTCGGCTGTACTGTCCTGGCTGATTAGCTCTGCTGGCACTGAACGTTCGATTTCTGCTGCTAGTTCCGCCAGCAGAATTTCTTGTTGATGCTTCCGCAGTTCTTGTTTTTTGTGCCGCACTTCTCGGGCGTTTTTGTCAGGAAAATCCATAAATCTTACCCTGTTTTCCAGGGAAAAAGTCTCTGATTTATTGTCAATGTTCTGCCGGGATAATTTTTCTATAACTTTAACTCACATTTTCAGCGGTGTCGAGAGGTGTTAAGAAAAGTTAAAAAGGGCGATTCACGAGTAGGGATAGCTAGGCTTCACGAGGTTTTAAGCCGATCGCCCTCTTGGTGAGTAGCTAGCTACAAATAACCGTTACTGTGTCGCGCAGTCTCAAGTTGCGATCGCCCTCTTGGATTGTTTAACTTGACTGCGTTGTATTCTTTGCGGACATACCGATCTATGTTTCAGTGGATATACTGAGAGGATCGCTTGCCCGGAAGTATCAGTATCCTTCTGGGCCGATGGTAGTGCGATCGCACTCAGCCTCCGACAAATCAACCAAGCGCGATCGAAATAAGTTGCAGCCAGCTAACTGAGCTTTGGTTAACTTTGCTTTCTCCAAATTAGTCCGGCTCAAATCAGCATATCTCAAATCGGCATTCGTCAAATCGGCATTGTACAAATCCGCACCTTGTAAATTCGCTTTCTGCAAATTAGCACCTTGCAAATTGGCATGGCGCAAATTAGCTCTTGATAAATTGGCTTTCTCCAAGTTAGCTTCCGACAAATTGGCTTGATAAAGTTGAATATCGCCCAACTCAGCATCCTGCAACTGAGTTTTGTAAAGATTGGCTTGAGTTAGATTTCCGTAGGGCAAATAAGTTCGCCTCATCACGCTACCAGAAAGGTTTATTTCTGCCAAATCTGCTTGAAATAAATTATTTTCACTTAAGTCAACTGCCTCAAAATTTCGCTCACCATCAGAATACTGAGCGAGCAATTGCTCAGCGCTTAGCTTTTGCATTTTCATCTTTTTCTTACGTCAGCTATTGCAGTCAATTTATAACGATAATTAATGCTTATTATTTTGCGTATTTATACTTAGGCTTCCTAGTATGTTAAGCTTGTGTAACAACGATCGCATTTTTTCTAAGATTTTTTTTATATTTGTAAATTTCTGCCTTGCTCGACCAGTAAGCCGTCAGGAATGTCAAGATCGATAAACAAACCAAAGCCGAGCCTCTACTCAAATATGCCAGAACTTCCCATCTCCATTGCCGAACACTACCACGAACGGACGAAATACGATCCCGAAACCCTTGCTGCCAAAAGCAGACAGCTAGATTGGACAGAGCAACCCGTTCCGTTCAAAGAATATAAAATTGGCGCGTATTTTGACCTCAAGCCTTATCTAAAAGACCCCTCTGACGATCCAAATGCCTCGGATGATGCGGCTTGGTGGCACCGCTTGTCTAGCTTGTTGCTGTGCAGCTACGGCTTGACGGCGAAAGTGCAGACGGTAGACGACAGCTACCTGTATTTGCGATCGGCACCCTCGGCGGGCGGGCTCTACCCAGCAGAGGTTTATTTAATCTCTCGCGGTACGCCCTATTTGCCTGCCGGACTCTACAACTATCAGTGCCGAACTCATTCGCTGGTTCATTTTTGGGATAGCGAGGTTTGGGCTGCGTTGCAAACCGCTTGTTTCGGCTCGCCAGTGCTAGAAAATACCCAATTGGCGATCGCCGTTACTACTGTTTTCTTCCGTTCTTCTTGGCGTTACGAAGACCGAGCTTACCGGCGAATTTTTCTCGACACGGGTCATTTATTGAGCAACATCGAGTTAGCTTGCGCCATCAACGATTACCGACCTCACCTGATTGGAGGATTCGCAGACGCAGCGATCAATCAATTACTATACATCGACTCGGAGCAAGAAGGAGCGATTTGTGTAATTGCTTTAGCCGACTTGCTAGATATCGACCAAAACTTGCCAAAATTTAAAACAGCTCTGCCCGGAAACACCACCACAGATTATCCGCGAATTTCCGAAGGTGAACTCTTAGGCTATCTCCACAAAGCGACCCAGTTACAATCAGACCCTACCGGAGTAGATGGCTGGAAGCTTGATGAAAGTGAAGGCGATTTAGAGGATAAATATAACTTTCCATTTTGTACTAAAGTTTCGACGGTCACACCTTCGATTCCTTGGGGAGTAAACCTGGAGACTTTAGAAGATACCATGCTCAAAAGACGTTCTACTCGTGCTTATACAGGTGCTTCTTTGAGCTTGGGCGAACTGCTAGCTGTGCTAGATTTTACTTACCAAACGCAGCACTATATCGACCAAGGATTAGACAGTTCTCCCGACTATTTCGATCTAAGTTTGATTGAGACTTTTATTGCTGTTTCGGGAGTGAATGGGTTAGAAGAAGGTTGTTATTATTACGCTCCAAAAGCTCAAGAATTGCGGCAAATTCGGTTTAAAAATTTCCGCAGGGAGCTGCACTATTTGTGTTTGGGGCAAGATTTGGGTAGAGATGCGGGGGTGTTGTTGTTTCACACGGCGGATTTGAGAAGAGCTGTAGTAAAATATGGCGATCGCGCTTATAGATATTTGCACATGGACGCGGGTCATTTGGGCCAGCGGTTGAACTTAGCAGCGATTCAACTGCGTTTGGGTGTCAGCGGTATTGCGGGCTTTTTTGACGATCGCGTGAATGACGTTCTCGGTATTCCTGCGGGGGAAGCTGTGCTTTATATTACAACGCTGGGAAGACCGCGAGCGTGAATTTTAGTGCGATCGTTTCAGCAGCAGAAGTTATCCTAAACAAACCAACTCTGCTCGTGAAGTCGCTGCCACGCTTTGCGAATGTGTTGAGGCTTAAATAGTTCGCTTTTGCGAATGTTCCATTCGCGTACAAGTTCGATCGCTCTTTCGGAATCCTCAGCAGTCTCCCGATTTTCCGAAACAACCCAGTGAACAGTTGCCAACAATTCCATCCCATAAGGAGTTTCAAAACCATTAATTAAAGCGCTAACACGCTCTAGTCTAACACTAGCATCAGCAGCATTATCTAAAAATTCCCGTGCAGCTATCTTACCTTCAGACAATACATAAAGTTGTGCCTCTCGGCTTCGATCTCCGTAACCTCTAATATAATGTCCTTCCAGCTTCTGCAAAACATGATTGAGATTATTTGCATAGGGCCCGTACTTTTCTTTTACATAATGTAATCTTAGCGGTTCACCTGCTACCTGAAGAAAATAAGCTAACTTTTGAATTTCCAGCATCGTCAACCGATAGCCAGGAATTCCGTACAATTCCAGCAAACTAATAAATAAGGCACGAGCGCGAGTGATTTGGGGTTTTTCGGTAGAAACCAACATCGAATCGGCTTGGGGAGCAGCCTGCGGTTCAAACAGCAAAACTTGCACATTTGGTATTTCCGCAAAAGCTGATTCAATTAGCGGTTTGACTGTCTTCCAAGACAAACCACCATTCCCACAACCCAGCGGAGGAACGGCAATAGAAGTAATACCTAATTCCTTGACTTCGTGAATCAAAGCTGTTAGTCCAGTTTGAATATCTTCGATTTTTGATTTGCCTCTCCAGTGGCGTTTCGTCGGAAAATTAATAATATATCGAGGATTAAATAAATTGCCCGAAGATACTACAAACATTCGGCCCGGCTGCACTTCACCAGCGCGGCAAGCCTTGGAATATTGGCGGAAGTTTTCCGGATATGCCTGCTTGAACTGCAAGGCAATTCCTTTGCCCATAACTCCCACACAATTAACTGTGTTGACTAGGGCTTCTGCATCTGCTTCTAAAAGGTTGCCTTCTTTGATTTTAATCACTTTTTTGCTACTTTTTATTTTAATAATACCAATTATTACGCACTATTACGGGTGGTTTGTGTGTAAAATTTTGTAAAACATTCTCTACTTGTGCTTTGATTGTCGAATCGATCACCCCAATTTCTTCGATTAACTCCCATTCCAGAAAGTTGTGAACTAAAAACTCGGCTTGACGCCTGCGCTTTCTATCGTTGTCTTCGTTTGTGTCTTGCCAGTAACGGTCTTTCATAATATGCCAGTCGAGCTGCTCTAAATCGTGGATATCGTCAAAAAACTCGGTGAATGTCATGATTGCATGACCGTCAGTGAAAACAAAATCTAAACCCCTAAACTCTATTTCAATTGCATCAGAAACGAGGTGAATAATTGCTGCTTGACCTTGAGTGTAGCTGGTTACATTGCCTTTATTAATCGTATATAACATCGGAGAACGCGGTGCAAAATAAAATGGAATATAATCGTGTAGTACGCCGCCTCTACCGCAGGGAACGCGGATTCTAGCACGACGATCTTGGATGTTCTCGTAGGCGATATTAGTGTACTGAGTGCCTGCCATACGCATTGCGTTGTATGCTAACAATCCACCTTCAGAAATAATAGATTCTAGATTGTGAATGTGAGTGATGTGGTAGATTGGTAATTGCACTGATCTATTTGTTGTTGTTTTTCAGGTTGAACTCATAATTGTAATATCCCTTTGGCAGTTAAGGAGACATAATTTTTTACCATCCCTATTTCCCAATGCAAAATCTGCTAAATATTCGATCTAGGACTGATTCTGTTACTTCTTCGCCCGTAACTTCTCCTAATGCTTGAATGGCGCCGCGCAAATCTATTGTCCAAAAATCTAAAGGCAATTTATTGCTAATAGTTTCTTGGCACTCTTCCAGGGAAATTTTAGCTCTGGTTAAGGCTGCTGCTTGCCGCTGGTTGATTGCTAAGTCTGAGTTTGCTGCTTGCAAATTTCCGCCGCTGACGGTATCTAAGATGGCAGTTTCTAAGTCTTCTATGCCTCGTTCTAGGGCTGCTGCTGCGGTAAGAGTCGGGTGAATTGCCGACGAAAAAGGTAATTCGGGGATGGTGTTTACTAGGTCGATTTTGTTGATGATTACAATCAGCGGGCGGTGTTTTACTTGCTCGTAAATTTCGGAATCTCCCTCTGTCCAGCCAGAGGCTGCGTCAATTGTCAATAATACTAAATCGGCTTGTTTTGCTGCGGCGCGCGATCGCTCCACGCCGATTTTTTCCACCTTGTCTTCGGTTTCCCGAATCCCCGCAGTATCGAGCACCTGCACCGGAATGCCGCCCACAACTAGCTGCGACTCTACCACATCTCGCGTCGTTCCCGGCAAATCTGTGACGATCGCCCGATCGCTCTTACTCCACGCATTCAACAAACTCGACTTTCCCACATTCGGGCGCCCGACAATCGCCACTTTCAAACCGCTTCGCAACAATTCACCGCGATCAGCCGTTGCCAAAATCCTTGACAATTCGTTCAAAATATGCTTTATTTCCAAACAAGTTTGAGCTTCATCTAAAGGCGGCAAATCTTCCTCAAAATCAATTCTCGCCTCAATTTCTGCCAGCACGTCCAAACAAGTTGCTCTCAATTGGCGAATGGGCTGGGCTAATTTTCCCTGCAAACCGGCCAAAGCACTTTGTGCAGCAGCGGGCGATTGAGCTCCGACTAAATCAGAAATACTTTCAGCTTGAGTTAAATCGAGCCTTCCATTCAAAAAAGCCCTGAGCGAAAACTCTCCCGGCTGGGCTAATCTCGCGCCGTTTTCCAAACACAACTGCAACACTTGCTGCACCACCACAATCCCGCCGTGACAGTGAAATTCCACCACATCTTCGCGGGTGAAAGAACGCGGCGCTTTCATGATTAACAGCAAAGCTTCATCGACCATTTCTTGAGTTTTGGGGTGGCGGATGTTACCGTAAAGAATGCGGTGAGACTCCCAAATTTGCCGTCCTGGGGCGCGAAACAGGGTGGCGGCAATTTTTAAGGCGGCATCGCCGGAAAGTCGCACAATGCCGACGCTGCCTTGTTGCGGAACTATGGCGGTGGCGATCGCTGCGATCGTTCCTCCTTTGGTTAGTGATTCAGACATTTTTCTTGTTCACACATTTAATATTGACCTCAATCTCCTGTTTTTGAAGATATGGAAATTGCCGATCGCTCTTCTCGGGTATAAATCTCTGGTTTGTGATTAAAAACATCAAATATTCCCGCTTTTTTGGTCTAACTTCCCGAGTTGCTGAGTCGAAGGGCAAGAGATATTTTATAATAATTTTCCTACCTTGGCTGATGGCTCGTCGGCTGCCAGAGACAAGATGATTTGAATTAAGGATGCAATTAGTTATACGTTGGTTTGACTCACCTGTGACCTGGTTGTTAAATTATACATATCTCATTGACAGGATAAACAAGTGGAGCAATTTTTTTCTCAAATTTTATGAAAGCGCGATCGCCCCGGGAGCTGCGATCGCCAATCCGTTAGGGAAGCTTGCAGCATGGGTAGGCCCCGAAAACCCGAGTCAGTTGATTTGAGATTAAAGACTTGAACAAACAGAAATTTAGTTGCGACGCCGTGAATCTCGGGCTGGAAGGAGATGCTAAAATTTTTGGCGGATGGCGGCGAGCCTCCCACAGCAAGTATCCGTTTTGGGCGGGAGTCACAACTTGGGGGAACTTAAATTGCTCAGCCAAAGGTGAGAGCCTGTCCAGATTTTATGCGATAATCGAACATTAACAGGGTAGAGGGCAGAGTATGATTGGTCAACTTCTAGACAGACGTTACCGCATCATTAAAGTCACAGACTCGAGTGAGGTGGGAAAAACTTATATAGCAGCAGATACTCACCGTCCCGGGTATCCGCAATGCACGGTTAGAGAAATGCGACTACCCGGCACAAGTTCGCAAACTCCCGAATTAGTCAAAATTATATTTCAAAGAAATGCAGAAATAATAGAAAAATTGGGAAAACACGACAAAATACCCGAATTATTGGCGTATTTTGAGGAAAATCAAAGTTTATACTTAATTGAAGAATTTATTGTCGGTCAACCTTTAAGCGAAGAACTGATACCCGGTGAACCTTGGGCAGAAGACCAAGTAATTGCTCTGCTATCATCCATACTAGAAGTTTTGGTGTTCATCCACTCCAACGGCTTCATTCACCGCAGAATTCAACCAGATAGAGTGATCCGGCGAGAGTCAGACGGCAAATTTGTGTTGGTTGACTTTAGCTTAGATAAAGAAATTAACCCGGAACTCGTTAACAGTCATTTGTTAGCGCCAACCTCACCGAACTCTGTTACATCGCCTTTGGGAAAAAAACAGGAGTTGGCGGGCCAGGAATTATACCTGCCGATCGAGCAATCGCAAGGCAACCCTTGTTACAATAGCGACATCTACGCTCTAGGTAAGATAGCCCAGCTAGCCGTGACGGGACTCTCGCCCCAGGAACTGAGTGCGTTAAATAACAAAGGCGAAATTCCGTGGCGAACTCGGGCGACTTGTTCGGCGGCCCTAGCAGATACGATCGCTCGCATGGTGTACTCCGACAGCGAGGAACGCTATCAGGAAGCCGCCGAAGTTTTGGCAGACCTCGAACAAATCGCCATAAAATGGGAGGCTGGGCGAACGCCAGCCACTATCATCAGGAAGCCTGCGAGTCAAAGGCCCAAACAGCGCCCAGCGAGACTGTGGCTGTTCGCTGCAATACCCGCCGCTGGGATCTTGACAGCAATCATAATTTACTTTTGGCACAGTCAAAGTCCTGCCAGGGCAAAAGAATTGCTCGCCCAAGGCTCGGCGAAAGCGCAGCAAGGTGATAAAACAGGCGCGATCGCCGATTATACCCAAGCGATCGCCCTGAATGCTAGCGATGCCGAAACTTTCTACAAGCGAGCTAACGTTCGCTACGACACCGGCGCGATCGAGCCAGCAATACAAGATTACACCGAAGCAATAAAAGTCAATCCCAGCCACACCAAAGCCATCTACAACCGAGGTTTGGCCCACCGCGAACTCGGCGACAAGCGGGGTGCTGTGGAAGATTTTACCCAAGTATTGCGGCTGAATCCTAGTGACGGTGAAGCATATTACCAGCGGGGTTTAGCCTATTACGATTTGGGAGACTTTCGCACCGCAATTGAAGACTACACTCAAGCAATTCGGCTCAATCCCAACGATGCTACAGCCTACAGCAATCGCGGTTTAGCTCGATCGGCCTCGGGGGACAAAACCGGAGCCATGGCAGATTTTACCCAAGCAATTCAAATTAGCCCCAAACAAGCTGGCGTATACTACAGTCGCGGTCGATCGCGCTTTAATCTGGCAGATTATCAAGGAGCGATGGAAGATTACAGTAGGGCGATCGAATTGGAACCAAACCAAGCTGATGCTTATACCAATCGGTGCAGCGCTTACTTAAATTTGGCAAGCTACGACAAAGCCATCGAAGATTGCACCAAAGCAATTAGCCTCGCTCCCAAAGATGAAGCAGCTTACAACAACCGCTGCATTGCTCATCTAAATTTAAAACAATTTCAAAAGGCCAGCGAAGATTGCAGCGTGACGATCGGACTCAACAGCAACAATCCCAAAGCATACAGCAATCGAGGATTAGCTCGCGAGGCTTCGGGAGACAAACTCGGGGCTGTGGAAGATTTTACGCAAGCAATTAGGCTCAATCCCAGCGATGCGGTAGCTTACAGCAATCGCGGTACTATTTATTCAGAAATGAAAAATTACCCTTTAGCAGTTGAGGATTTCGCTCAGTCGCTGCGGCTCAACCCCAACAATGCTACCGCTTTTTACAGCCGAGGTCTCGTCCGCCGCCAACTCAAAGATCGGGCTGGCGCGATCGAAGATTTTCAGAAATCTGCAACCCTGTTTCTAGAACAAGGAAGAGCCGATGGCTTCCAAAACGCACAAGCACAAATTAATCAGCTTAAATAAACGATCACCCATCAGTCATCAGTCACTATAAAAAATGCCAAATCAAGACGGAAAAAGGAAACAGCCAAAATCAGCAATTTCCAACTTACAATTTCCAATTTCAATTACAAATTACAAATTCCCAATTATCGATATGAACATGGTTGGTCAACTTTTAGACAGGCGTTATCGCGTAGTGCAAATTCTCAGTTCGGGAGCTTTCGGACAAACTTATTTAGCTGTAGATACTCGTCGGCCAGGCCACCCTCAATGTGTAGTAAAACAACTCCGCCCTCCCAGCAACACTTCCACAGTTCTCAAAACAGCTTACCGCTTATTTAAACAAGAAGCAGAAATATTAGAAAAATTAGGAAAACACGATCAAATTCCATTTTTACTCGCTTATTTTGAAGAAAACAATCAATTCTACCTCGTCGAAGAGTTTGTTCCCGGACACGCCCTCAATAGGGAAATTGTGGCCGGTCAACCTTGGCGGGAAGAACGAGTGCTGGATTTGTTAGAAGAAGTGTTAAAACTTCTCGCCTTCGTACACTCTCAGGGAGTCATTCACCGCGATGTTAATCCCTCCAACTTAATCCGCCGCAAACCAGACGGCAAATTAGTTTTAATTGACTTCGGCTCAGTTAAAGAAGTTGCCAATCACGTCAGCGACTACGATACAGAGTTTCCGCGCACGATCGCAACTGGCACTCCGGCTTATATGCCGATCGAACAATTTCAAGGGAACCCGCAATTTAGCAGCGATATCTATGCGGTGGGAATGATGGCCATCCAAGCAATCACGGGTTTACCCGGAACCGATTTACCAAAATTGCAAGATCCCAGTCCTTCTCATACCGGGGAAATTGTTTGGCGCAACCGAACTCAATGTTCTCCGGTACTGGCAAATATAATTGACAAAATGGTGTGTCACCAATTTGGCAAACGCTATCAATCTGCTGATGAAGTTTTGGCCGCTCTCAGCAAGCTGAGGCATCGGCTAGAGCCGGGGAATACGGCTCAAAAGAAAAGTAGTTCTGCGAGCTTATTGTCTGCTGATAGTTATTTGTCACGTTTGGGAACGCGCTTTTGGTGGCTGATTTTGGCTAGCTGCGGCGCCATCGCCCTGGTATTTCTGTTTACCTATTGCAGCCGCCCGAATCCGATTAAAGCTCAGGAATATTACGAACAAGGACTAGCAAAGTCTCGCAATAAAGATGCGGCGGCAGCTTTGCAGGCTTTTAATAAGTCTATTCAATTAAATCCTAACAATGCTGAAAGTTTTTATCAACGGGGTAATGCTAATTATGATTTACAAAAATATCAAGAAGCAATTGCCGATTATTCTCAGACGATAGCTCTGAATCCTAACTATTTTAAGGCTTATTTTAACCGGGGGCTAGCCCGTCATGACTTTAACGACAAGCGCGGAGCGATTGAGGATTTTAGTCAGGTTTTGAAGCTCCAGCCCAACGATGTTGATGCCTATTATGAAAGAGGAGTTTCTTATTTAGAAATCCAAGATTACAAGGCGGCAATTGGGGATTTTACCGAAGTAATTCGGTTGCAGCCAAACCTGGGTAAAGCTTATAGTTCGCGGGGGTTGGCTCGGGCTGGGAGCAGCGATTTGCAGGGCGCGATTGGAGATTATACTGAGGCAATTAAGCTCGATGCTAAGGATGCTAAAGCTTTCTACAGTCGGGGGAGAGCGCGCTTTCACCTAGGAGATTATCAGGGAGCTTTGGCAGATTATTCTCAAGTAATTGCGATCGACCCCAAGAGTGGAGATGCTTACGCTAATCGTTGCAGCACGCAGTTGAATTTGGCAGCGTATCAAGCGGCAATTGACGATTGCAGTCAGGCAATTTCGCTGAGCGATCGAGATGCGGTTGCTTACAACAATCGCTGCATAGCTTATTTAAACTTAAAGGATTATCCAAAAGCAATTGCCGATTGTACTCAAGCGGTGACAATAAATCCCAATGATTATAATGCTTTGAGCAATCGTGGTTTGGCTCGCAACGCAGCGGGAGACAACCAAGGGGCGATCGCAGATTTTACCGCAGCAATCGCGCTCAATCCCAACGATGCGGAAGCCTACGCCAATCGGGCGAAGGTTTACCAGCAGTTAAATAATTCCAATAGTGCGATCGCCGATTACGTGCAAGCCATTCGGATCAATCCAAATTATGCTGCTGCTTACTACGGTAGAGCAATGGTGCGCCGCTCCTTGGGAGACAAAGCAGGAGCAATTAGCGACTTAGAAAAAGCGGGCAAAATCTTTCTCGATCAAGGACTTACTGGCGGTTACAAAGACGCACAATTTGAAATTGACAAACTCAAATAATCATCACCCTGGTTCGTAGTGAGGACTTTAGTCCGCTCTTTCCAGAGGACTAAAGTCCTCACTACAAACCTTTTTCATAGGCTCGTAGTGAGGACTTTAGTCCGCTCTTTCCAGAGGACTAAAGTCCTCACTACAAACCTTTTTCATAGGCTCGTAGTGAGGACTTTAGTCCGCTCTTTCCAGAGGACTAAAGTCCTCACTACAAACCTTTTTCATAGGCTTTCATAGGCTCGTAGTGAGGACTTTAGTCCGCTCTTTCCAGAGGACTAAAGTCCTCACTACAAACCTTTTTCATAGGCTCGTAGTGAGGACTTTAGTCCGCTCTTTCCAGAGGACTAAAGTCCTCACTACAAACCTTTTTGATTAGTGTATATCAACCCTCTGGATTTTGAATTCGCTCAACCAAATCATAAAAAGGTTGCCAATTATCCTCAAGAGCAATGGGTTCCCAAACAGCCTCAATCGTCGGCCTCAACAGCGATTGTTCAGGATTATGCTTGCACAATATCTGAGTCATCTTGTCCATATCATCCGCCGACAAAGTTTGCAAAACGTGACAATAAAACTGCGCCCAAGGTGCTAGCAATTCCGTTGATTCCGCTTCGCTAAAAATTTGATTGACATCATCTCGCCAACTGCGATGGAACTGTCTCCGCAACTCCCAAAAGAAATCGTGATAACCAACTTGAGACTCCGCCAGCATCTTAATTGTCAGCTTCAAAAGCTCATCACCATCCGCCTCAGGCAAATCCTCAAAGCCCAATCTACGCAGCATCAACTGGCGGTAAGCAGCATTATAATACTCACCAAACTTAGCCAAAGCAGCATCCATATCAGCTTGAGGAATAGCGGCTGCTAGCGGTTGCTGAAGCTTCTCCAAATTCCCGTGACAAATAAACGGTTGATTCCCGTAACAATAAAGACCGTAATAGTCAAAATAAGCCGCTGTAAATTTCGGGTCATAAGTTGGAATAAACGCAAAAGGCCCGTAATCAAAACTTTCACCAGTAATCGACATATTATCAGTATTCAGCACAGCGTGGCAAAAACCTGCCGCCATCCACTGAGCGACCAATTCAGCTACACGCTTGACTAAATCCGCATAAAAAAGCGCATACTTTTCCGCAGGCGAAACACCAGAATTGCTAGATTCTAAATGAATCTCAGGATAATAATATTCAATTACAAAATCTAAAAGTTTTTTAATTAAATCCGGGCGGCGGATATAATTTAGTCTTTCAAAAGTGCCAAATCGGATGTGAGAGTGGCTAAAACGCACCATCACAGACGATCGCGTCGGAGAAGGTTCATCGCCTCGCCACAAAGCATCCCCAGTTTCAACTAAACTAAAACAGCGAGATGTCCGAACTCCCAATCGGTGCAAAGCTTCGGCGGCCAAAACTTCGCGAACTCCCCCTTTGAGAGTGAGTCTACCATCAGCGCTGCGCGAGTAGGGAGTGCGACCGGAACCTTTAGTACCGAAATCGTAAAGTCTGCCATCAGTACCGCGAACTTGACCGTACAAAAAGCCTCTACCGTCGCCTAAATTCGGGTTATATTCGTTGAATTGATAGCCGTGATAGCGGAGTGCGAGAAAGGGACGCACGCAGTGAAATTTGCCGAATGCTTGGATGAAATCTTCGTCGGTTACTTGTGCGGGATCTAAACCCAAGGTGGGCAATAATTGGTCGTTGCGGAAGCGGAGGATGTGCTGCGGAAAGTCGGCCGCCGGGACTTCATCGAAGTAGTCGCCGCCGAGGGATTCGAGGGCGGGCTCGTAGTTGAGGGAAAGTAAAGGATTGGACATTTGTCTATTTTATGTTGAAATTGTTGAAATGGGCGATTATTGTAGTTATTGTAGGGTGCGTCAGTTGGAAAATATGTTGACGATAGACAGATAATCTTCACCTGACGCACCCTACGGTTAGTTATTGTAGTTATAGTAGGGTGCGTCAGTTGTAAAAATTTTTAACGATAGACAGATAATCTCCGTCTGACCCACCCTACGGTTAGTTATTGTAGTTATGGTAGGGTGCGTCAGTTGTAAAATATCTTGACGAGAGACAGATAATCTGCGTCTGACGCACCCTACGGTTAGTTATAGTAGGGTGCGTCAGTTGTAAAAATTTTTAACGATAGACAGATAATCTCCGTCTGACGCACCCGAGGGTAAGTTATTGTAGGGTGCGTCAGTTGTAAAAATTTTTAACGATAGACAGAGAATCTTCGGCTGACGCACCCTACAGACTACTCGTGACCGATATGTGCCGGAATATCTGGGATGTCATTTGCTCCCCAATCTTCAGGATAAATGCTTTCGGCAACAAATCGATGGAAACTAGAATATTGCCAATCTTTGGGCGAATGACATAAACCATGTTTGACTGGATTGTAATGAATATAATTGCAATGATTAGCATAGTCTGCTTCATCTCTAATTAAATGTTCCCAAAATCTTCGTTGCCAAAGATTTCTTTCTTTACGTTTTTGTCGAGATTGGCTGATTTCGGCTTTTATTCCTAATTGGTTAGCGCATTCATGAGTGACAAAGGTTTTAATGAATCGCCAACGAGTTGCATAGTTGTTATCACGGGCTGGTAGCGTCCAAATACAATGTATGTGATTTGGCAATAGAACAATTGCATCAATTGAAAAAGGGTAAAGTCGCTGGACTCGGAGGAGGGATTTTCGTAAAGATTCGCGAGCAATATCGCGACATAACCAAGGAATTCTTTGATAAGTGACTTGGGTGAAAAAGTAGGTTGCTCCTGGTATGTTGGTTCTTCGGTAGTTCGACATAAGATTGAGTTAGTTATTGTCGTTATTGTCGGGTGCGTCAGGGCTGTATCTTTTCTCACATTTCTGATTTTTTTGCCTGACGCACCCTACGGTTGGTTATTGTCTGGTGCGTCAGGAGTGAATTTTTTCTCACTTTCTTGATTTTTTCGCTTGACGCACCCTACGGTTTATTATTGTCGTTATTGTTGGGTGCGTCAGGGCTGTATCTTTTCTTACATTCTTGATTTTTTGCCTGACGCACCCTACGGTTTGTTATTGTCGGGTGCGTCAGGGCTGTATCTTTTCTCACATTCTTGATTTTTTTGCCTGACGCACCCTACGGTTTGTTATTGTAGGGTGCGTCAGGAGTGAATGTTGTGACGACAGACAGATGATCTTCGGCTGACGCACCCTACGGTTGGTTATTGTCGTTATTGTCGGGTGCGTCAGGGCTGCATTTTTTCTCACTTTCTTGATTTTTTCGCTTGACGCACCCTATGGTTGGTTATTGTCGTTATTGTCGGGTGCGTCAGGGCTGCTACGGTTGGTTATTGTCGTTATTGTCGGGTGCGTCAGGGCTGCATTTTTTCTCACTTTCCTGATTTTTTCCCCTGACGCACCCTACGGTTGGTTATTGTCGTTATTGTCGGGTGCGTCAGGACTAAATTTTTTCTCACTTTCTTGATTTTTTCGCTTGACGCACCCTACGGTTGGTTATTGTCGTTATTGTCGGGTGCGTCAGGGCTGCATTTTTTCTCACTTTCCTGATTTTTTCCCCTGACGCACCTTACAGTTGCTCTGGCTGGTATTTAAACTGTAACCAAAGTCGGCTCTAAAGTTGCGACTAATTTGAGATTGTATTCATCCTCAAAACACGGCTTTTTATAATCCAAACTCCACATTTCTAAAGCGCAATCGTCCCCAGGAGTGAGAGGCTCCAGCCGCAAGTGAAATTCTCGAACTTCCGGGCGGTGTTCGCATTTAAAATCAGCAATCGCGCCAATTTGCCGCCTGTCCAACGCTACGGCTAACCGCAGAAAAGGATGCAATTTACTAACAACTTCCCGGTATTTTTTCGGAAGAATTACAAAATTATCGTGCTTCTTTTTAGGAGGATTTTTGCGGTGATAGCGAGCTATATTGGCAATTACTTCAATCTCGGTTTCAGTGTAGCCCAATAATTCACCATTGCGAATTAAATAGTAAGAATGCTTGTGGTGTGCCGAATGACTGACGTACAAACCGCTGTTGTGCAGAATCGATGCCGCCCACAGCAACTCGCGTTCTTCGCTGCCCCAATTGTGCAGAATTCCTTGGGTTTGGTCGAACAAATTCAGCGCAAATTCTGCGGTTCTTTGGCTTTGTTCTAAGTTAACTTGATATTTTTCGGCCATGTGCATAACGCTGCGCTGGCGGATTGAACCTTGATAGCGCAAGCGGTTTTCTATCAAACCGCGGCTTAGCATCCAGTCAACAATGACGCCTTCTCTCAAAGATCGATCGCACACCGTGAGCGATTCCATGTCTAAGAGTATCATCGCTTCCTGCAAAATCAAAGCGCCCGCCAGAATAATTTCCGCCCGCTTGTCCGACATTCCCGGAATGGCCAGCCTTTCGGAGTAGGAAAGTTTGCGGAAACGATTGACTAAATCGCGCAAATCCTTTAAACTTAACTGATATCCAGCTAGCGGGCTGGGCACTGTTCCCAACTTTTCGCGAGCGTTAATTGCAGCCAAAGTTTCGATCGTTCCCGCAGTACCGATCAAGCGCAACTCTTCGCCTATCTTGAACTGCGATCGCAATTCGTCGATCGGTCTTTCCAGCGAAATCCGAATATAAGCTTGCAAATAGGCAAACTCCTCCCGGCTAATCGGGTCAGTTTTGACAAATTCTCCTGTTAAGCGCACAGCACCAATTTTGGTACTCGTGAGACAGCGCGGTTCCGAACTATCTCCTAAAATCAACTCGGTAGAACCGCCACCAATATCAATAATTACCTGGGATTGATTGTTAAATTCCATCCCAGAAAGCACGCCGAGATAAATTCTCCGGGCTTCTTCTTGTCCTGAAATCAAGCTCACATTCAAGTCTAATTCGTCAGTAACTTGTTTGAGGAAATCGCGCCCGTTAGGGGCTTCTCGAACCGCACTCGTAGCTACAGCGATGACTTGTTCAGCATTAAAAGTTTTAGCAATATCTTGAAAACGGCGCAAAGTGGCGATCGCCCTTTCCATAACCTCAGACTTCAAACACCCTGTTTTAGCCTCACAGTCGCCCAACCGAACCGTATCTTTTTCTCTAGCAATAATCGCAAACGCAGGCAATTTCGGATCGATGCGCGCCACCACCATGTGAAACGAGTTAGTACCCATATCAATAGCGGCAATAATACGATTTGACTCCGCAGCAGCAAGTGAATTAACCATAGGAGTGTATCAGGGTTGACAGATATTTATGATTATTTCACGAATCCAGTTAAGCATCATATTAAATCAACAAAAATCGGGAACTGCTGAGTGGATAAGACTTTTACCTAGTTCTTCAGGTAAGTAAAGTACAAAAAAATCGGTTTGCAGTAGGGGCGGTGCCCCCGTGCCCGCCCTCCGGGTTTTTGATGTGTACTCGATCGACCTGAAATCTCCTGTATGAGGTAATTCTGCCTAAAATTTGATAAGATTTAAAGTTAAAAACCTAAAATCTAGAGATTAAAATGCTTCAAGAGTCCGATCGCCCAACCGAATCCACATTGCTAACAGTCGCAAAGCTTTTGAGGTGGGACAAACCAGCAGGAAGGCTAATTTTAATGATACCAGCCCTGTGGGCCGTCTTTTTAGCAGCACACGGGAGACCGCCTGCTGCATTAGTCGGTGTGATCGTATTGGGCACCCTAGCCACAAGTGCCGCCGGATGCGTGATTAACGACTTGTGGGATCGCGATATCGATCCAGAAGTAGAAAGAACGCGATCGCGCCCGCTAGCATCCCGCGCCCTCACCGTGCAAACTGGAATAGGAGTTGCCTTAATCTCCTTTGCTTGCGCGGCGATTCTTGCACTTTATCTCAATCCTTTAAGTTTCTGGTTGTGCGTTGCGGCTGTACCGATAATTATCTGCTATCCCCTAGCAAAAAGATTTTTTCCAGTGCCGCAATTAGTATTATCAATAGCCTGGGGATTTGCAGTTTTAATTAGTTGGAGTGCCGCCGTCAACAAATTAGAATTAGCAACTTGGCTGTTATGGGGAGCCGTCGTGTTTTGGACAATGGGATTTGATACAGTTTACGCGATGAGCGACAGAGAAGATGACCTGCGTTTAGGCGTGAATTCCAGCGCCATATTTTTCGGAAAAAATGTAACTAACGCTGTGGGTTTTTTCTTTGTTGGTACCGTCGGTTTGTTAGCAGCAATGGGAATCAATCTGCACTTGCACGTCGGTTTTTGGATAGCAATTTGTGCGGCGGCAGTTCTGTGGTTTTTGCAGTACAGTCAACTGCGAAAAACGGATATTCCTAAGCCTGTTTACGGTCAAATATTTCGCCAAAATGTTTGGGTTGGGTTTGTAATATTGGCGGGGATGATTGTTGGTGAGATTTTTTGATTTTTTGTACAGGAATCACCCTTACACTTTGATGTTTTTTAGCTGATAAAGTGCCGTTTACCTAGATTCTGGTTGAGTGAGTGCGGGCGGGTTTACCTAGATTCTGGTTGAGAAGCCAAGTATTCGTAGGGTGCGTCGCCTCGAAGAGTCTTGCATAAAGAGCGACAATCTCACAGCGACGCACCGTGCCATCCCAGATTAGAAACAACCCTGTTTGTCAGGTGCGTCGCTATCAGATTGTCGATTTTTATTGAGGGATTATCTATGGCGACGCACCCTACGGCTGCTGTTGCTGGGCAATTAAGCTAATTGGCCTAGAGTTTTACTACATATTGCGGATGCGCTGGCTTATGCAAACCAGATAATATTCTTGTATCCCAGACGCAATCAACTTAAACAAATAAGTATAAAAAAATACGTAAAGTTTACTACGTGTGTAAAAGTGGCTACAGATAAAATTTTTATACGAAAAAAATAAATGTCGAACAGTCTACTCTCCTTAGTCGGTAGTGTTGAATTGTTAGGCGATCGAGGTTTTTTGTAAAGTTTTATTACAACCCGCATAAAAAATCCGGGTCACGACTGATAGGTAAATAGCAGACGAAAATCCAGCGAGTTTAAGGACTTTGTAAACTTTTGCTCGTTCAGTTGCATTCGCCCGCTGTTGTGCTGTTGCTTGGCAATTTCTTTGCTATGCCCGCTGATTTAATCCATAAAAAATTATCAATCCAGGTGCACCATGTCTACTACTTCTATCGGGAATCTCAACGACAACTATTTCTCGATCGACTTTGCGGGCAAAACTGACCCCATCGATACCCCATACCTCTGGGTTAAGGAAATTAGCCCGGGCGATCGCGCTTCGAGGCAAGCAAGTATTTTAGGAGATTGAATTCTTCAATTCTGTGCTTAACCGAGAGGTATTGGAATCTGCTGTATCTCATGTTGCTGAAACCGCTATAGATTACAGCAAATAGCTTTTCTGCCAAAGTCTGTTACCAAATTTTCGTTATTAATGTAGGAGTCAAATTGTTATGGACCAAAATTTTAGATCGGATCGTTTAATAGTCAAACGGAAGCCTACCGCCAATGCCAGTGCTATTACCAACTTGCAGGCAGACATCGGAGTCACCAAAGTCACACAAGCCGAAAAACTTGGGATCGAAATTTGGCAGATTCCTTCAGGAAAAGTTGAACAAACAATAGCCGCCTACAAAAATAATCCACAGTTTGAATACATAGAGCCGGATTACCTCATCACCCTTGAAGATGTCCAAAAAACGAATCCTGCTCAAAAAGATTTAGGGACAATTACCCCCCAAGCCACAACTCCCAATGACCCTGGTTATTCCCAATTATGGGGACTCAACAACACAGGCCAAAGTGGGGGAACCCCCGATGCAGACATCGACGCCCCGGAAGCATGGGATATTCAAAAGGGAAATCCCAACTTAGTTATCGGCGTTATTGATACAGGCGTTGATTACAACCACCCCGATTTAGTGGGAAATATCTGGCAAAATCCAGGGGAAATCGCCGGAGATGGCATCGATAACGACAATAACGGATATATAGATGATATTCGTGGCTGGGACTTTGCCGATAACGACAATAACCCGATGGATGCGAATGGACATGGAACCCATGTTTCGGGAACCATTGCCGGAAAAGGCAATAACGGCGTTGGGGTGACAGGGGTTGCCTGGAATGCCAAGATTATGCCACTTAAGTTTTTCAGCGATAGTGGTCCAGGCTATATCTCTGGTGCAATTCTCGCTATTAACTATGCAACAGCCAAGGGAGTCAAACTTACTAATAACTCTTGGGGAGGTGGCGGCTACAGTCAAGCCCTATCCGATGCCATCAATACCGCCGGACAACAGGGAGCTTTATTCGTTGCGGCGGCGGGTAATAGTTCACTGAACACTGACATAACTCCTGAGTATCCAGCCAACTACGACCTAGCCAATATTATCTCTGTTGCCTCAACCACTCGCACCGATGGACTATCCTCTTTCTCCAACTATGGAGCCACCACAGTAGATTTAGGCGCCCCCGGTTCAGATATTTATAGCACCTGGCCTAACTCAACCTACAATACCATCTCTGGCACATCGATGGCTGCTCCCCATGTCACCGGGGCGGCGGCCTTGGTGTGGTCTCAAAATCCCACTTGGACAGCACAGCAAGTTAAAAACACGCTGATGCAAAAAACTGACCCTATTTCCGCTTTAGCTGGTAAGACGGTTTCAGGAGGTCGCTTAAACATTAACAATGCTTTGAGTGTTACGAATGATAATTTGGCTAATCGGATTGTCCTAAATGGCGTACCTGTGAGTACAACCGGCTCAAATATTGGAGCCACCGGAGAAGTAGGCGAACCTATCCAAAATGGGACGACTAACTCGGTGTGGTGGTCTTGGACAGCACCCAGTAGCAATACTTTTGTGGTAGACACCAAGGGCAGTAATTTTGATACTTACTTGTCACTTTTCACGGGATCGGCGGTTAATAACCTGACTTTGATTGATGCCAATGATGATGGAGGGGGTAATGCAACTAGCCTCATCAACCTTAATGCGACAGCCGGGACAACCTATCAAATAGCTGTTGATGGTTATCAGAGTGCTACAGGTTCGATTCGATTGAATATTGCTCCGGCTGCCGACATCACACCACCGACAGCCAGCAGTTTCACCCCGGCAGATAATGCTATAGCAGTAGCAGTTGGTGCTAATTTAGTTGTCAACTTCAGCGAAGCTATCCAAAAAGGCACTGGCAATGTTGTCATCAAGAAACTGTCTGATAACTCTGTGGTAGAAACCATTGCGGTAACTGCTGCTAATATTTCATTGAGTGGGAGTCAACTGACGATTAACCCTACGGCAGATTTAGCGGCAAACACCGATTACTACGTGGAAGTAGCCAACGGTGCAATTAAGGATATTGCTGGCAACAATTATGCTGGTATTACCGGAAATAGCACCTGGAATTTCCAAACCGCAGCAGCAGCAGACATCACACCACCGACAGCCAGCAGTTTCACCCCGGCAGATAATGCTATAGCAGTAGCAGTTGGTGCTAATTTAGTTGTCAACTTCAGCGAAGCTATCCAAAAAGGCACTGGCAATGTTGTGCTCAAGAAACTGTCTGATAACTCTGTGGTAGAAACCATCGCTGTCACTGCTGCTAATATCTCATTGAGTGGTAGTCAACTGACGATTAACCCAACGGCGGATTTAGTGCAAGGCACAGATTACTACGTGGAAGTAGCCAACGGTGCGATTAAAGATTTAGCTGGCAACAATTATGCTGGTATTACCGGAAATAGCACCTGGAATTTCCAAACCGCAGCAATCGCCGACATCACACCACCGACAGCCAACAGTTTCACCCCGGCAGATAATGCTATAGCAGTAGCAGTTGGTGCTAATTTAGTTGTCAACTTCAGCGAAGCTATCCAAAAAGGCACTGGCAATGTTGTCATCAAAAAACTGTCTGATAACTCTGTGGTAGAAACCATCGCTGTCACTGCTGCTAATATCTCATTGAGTGGTAGTCAACTGACGATTAACCCAACGGCAGATTTAGCACAAGGCACAGATTACTACGTGGAAGTAGCCAACGGTGCGATTAAAGATTTAGCTGGCAACAATTATGCTGGTATTACCGGAAATAGCACCTGGAATTTCCAAACTGCTACCGCTGGTGGGCTACTACAGACAATTACACCTGACTTTGATAGTGCTACCGCCGGAAATCAAACCACCAAAGGCTTCAGGCCCAATAACTCCGTCGGAGTCGATGTCAAATATTCCACATCCGATAACAATAGCAGCCTAGCATCCTCCTTTGGATTTAAACTGCACTACAACTCCTCACAACTAACCTTTGTCAATTTTGCTAATCCTGGGGTGTTGTCAACTCCCGTAGCAGCCACCATCGGAACTCCAGATACGGATACCCAGAATGAAGATAACGACCCAGCCACGGATAAAGTAATTAACGTAGCTTGGCTGAATTTCGGGGGTGTGGCTTGGCCGAATACTCCTCTACCGGCCACCCTATACAAAGCCAACTTTACCGCATCATCAACCTATACAGGGACAAACATCAACTTTAGCAGTAATAACACTTCTCCCGGATACAGCCTTTCACCCACATCCGCCGTCTTGACTTTAGCGCCACCGGTCAGTTTGGATGCTGATGGTAACGGTGCAGCACAGGGAGCCACCGATGGCATTTTGATGGCTCGCAATCTGTTTGGCTTTACTGGTAACACCCTGACTAATGGGGCCATTGGTACTGGGGCCACCCGCACCACTGCTACAGACATACAGGCTTACCTAGAAAATGGTCGCACGACGATGCTAGATGCCGATGGTAACGGTGTCGCTCAGGGAGCTACCGACGGCATTTTGATTGCTCGATATCTGTTTGGTTTTACTGGTACTACCCTAACAAATGGAGCCATTGGTACTGGGGCTACTCGCACCACTGCGACTCAGATTCAGCAATTCTTAAGCTCCTATCTGCCTACAGCCCCGGCATCCAGTAATAGCACAATTGCCAATGCTAGTGGCGTAATTACCAATAGTGGTGCTACGCAAAGTATTAGCGCGAATGCTAGCACTCAGAAAGTAGCTCCGGGTAGTTCAGTTTCAATTGATGCCAAGTATTCCACATCAGATAACAACAGCACTCTGCCATCCTCCTTCGGATTTAAACTCCACTACGATTCTTCTAAGCTTAACTTTGTCGATTTTGCTAATCCTGGGGTATTGTCAACTCCTGTAGCACCGACTATCGGCACTCCAGAGACGGACACCCAAGATGAAGATAATGATTCCTCCACTGATAAAGTGATTAATGTGGCTTGGCTGAATTTCGGGGGTGTGGCTTGGCCAAATGTTGCTTCACCTACAACCCTATACAAAGCCAACTTCACAGCGTTACCTACTTTTACTACAGGCAACGCCAAGGTCAACTTTAGTAGTAAAAATGCTTCCCCTGGTTATACATTCCAAGGAACAGGAGCAGTTATCAATGCCGATACAACTCCACCGATAGCTAGCACTTTCACTCCGGCAGATAATGCTACAGGGGTAGCAGTTGGTGCTAATTTAGTTGTCAACTTCAGCGAAGCTATCAAAAAAGGCACTGGCAATGTTGTCATCAAGAAACTGTCTGACAATTCGGTTGTAGAAACTATTGCGGTAACTGCTGCTAATATCTCATTGAGTGGGAGTCAACTGACGATTAACCCAACGGCAGATTTAGCGGCAAACACCGATTACTACGTGGAAGTAGCCAACGGTGCGATTAAGGATATTGCTGGCAACAACTACGCGGGAATTACCGGAAATAGCACCTGGAATTTCAAAACCCTAGCACCGGCCGATACAACTCCACCGATAGCTAGCACTTTCACTCCGGCTGATAATGCGACAGCGGTAGCAGTTGGTGCTAATTTAGTTGTCAACTTCAGCGAAGCCATCCAAAAAGGCACTGGCAATGTTGTCATCAAGAAACTGTCTGATAACTCTGTGGTAGAAACCATTGCGGTAACTGCTGCTAATATTTCATTGAGTGGGAGTCAACTGACGATTAACCCAACGGCAGATTTAGCGCCAAACACCGATTACTACGTTGAAATAGCCAACGGTGCAATTAAGGATGTTGCTGGCAATAATTATGCTGGTATTACTGGAAATAGTACCTGGAACTTCAAAACCCTAGTACCGGGTCCCATTAATGGCACTGCTGGCGCTGATAACTTAACGGGAACTGCGAATGCAGATGTCATCAATGGATTAGCTGGCAACGACACCCTCAATGGATTAGCTGGAAACGACACCCTCGATGGAGGGCTGGGAAACGACCAACTCCAAGGCGGATTGGGGAACGATACATACATTGTCGATAGCGCCGGAGATATCATCACTGAACTCGCCGCCCAAGGAACGGACGAGGTTCTATCTTCTGTGACTTACACCTTGCCAGTAGAAGTCGAAAACCTTACCTTAACCGGCACTGTGGCCATCAACGGGACGGGGAACGGTTTAGCCAACACTATCACGGGCAACACGGCTAATAATACCCTTAATGGTGGTGCAGGTAACGACACCCTGATCGGTAGTGCAGGTAACGACATTTATGTGGTAGACAGCGCCGGCGATGTAGTGACTGAAGCTGCTAATGCTGGCACTGATACGGTGCAATCTTCGGTGACTTATACCTTACCAGTGAATGTAGAAAATCTCACCCTGACGGGCACTGCGGCTATCAACGGGACTGGGAATGGTTTAGCCAACACTATTACGGGCAACACGGCTAATAATACGATCGACGGTGATGCTGGTCAAGATACTCTAACTGGTAGTGCGGGTGTTGATACTTTCATCTTCCGGTTTGGACAATCCTCTGTATCCGCCAGCGATCGCATTACTGACTTTGCGATCGGCAGTGATAAAATAGACCTGCTGACCCAAGGCGGAGCAGCGATGAATGCCCCTAGTAGCTTTAGCCGTGCTGCCAATAGCACTGCCACCACCTTACAAGATATGGTAGCCCAAGTGTTTACCGATGCTAATGGAGCATTAGCCGGAAACCAAGCTTTCGGAACTAATAGCGCTAGTTTAGTTGTAGCTACAAATGCCTCTATAGCTGGCACCTATCTTGTGATTAATGATGGTATCGCTGGTTTTCAGGCGAGTAACGATTTGATTGTCAACTTAACCGGATATAGCGGTACGTTACCCCCTTTGGGTACTATTACCGTTACCAGTTTCTTTGTATAATTTTAACCTCAAACATGGATATCAAGTTCGGTGGTACTGGACTTGATATACGTTAAAATTCCCAGAGAACAATGACTCAAACTCTCAACATCCAACACTTGCCACCATCCGCTATTCATTCGCTGATTACTCATTTGCCTGACTATGTGAAAGTCGCTCTGATGGAAAAAGCTACGCAGCTAGAATGATCTCTGGAAGCTGCGATCGAAATGGCGATCGCTAGTTTTCTAGACTCAGAAGCTTTCAGCTTTGAAGATTGCCTATTATCGCAACGTCTTCAGGAATCAGAAGTGGTAGAATCTCCGCAAAGGAAATAGGATGCGATCTCCCTTTTGGAACTATCGGAAACGCGCTCTTTTATGAAAGCAATCTCCGTGTCTGTTGTGGATAAGGTTCGATCGACTATAATCTCCGATTCCCAGCGTATTGTCCTAGATTCGAGCCGTGCTTCCTACTTCTTGCTGGGCCCAATCTTTTCAATCGAAATCAGCGCCTCCATCACCGACTCCACAATCGGCGCCGCCACCGTTCCCCCCGTACCGCCCTTAGGCTCGTCAATCACCGCCAGCACGACATAGCGAGGAGCATCCGCAGGCATAATCCCCACAAAGCTAGTAATAATTGCTTTATTAGAATAACCCCCACTAGCATTAGCTTTTTGAGCTGTGCCGGTTTTCCCAGCAATTCGATACCCGGGAATTTGTGCAGCTTTCCCCGTACCGCCATCCACCACGCCTTCCATCATCTCGATCACTTTCTTTGTAGTTTCTGGGGAAAAAACTTGCTTGGGAACAGCCCTCGGAAGCTTCCAAAAAGCTTGACCTTCGCGATCGAAAAGTCCGCGCACAACGTGAGGAGTTACTAACTTGCCGCCGTTGGCTAAAGCCCCGTTAAGCTGCACCAACTGCATGGGAGTAATTGAAAAACCCTGACCAAAAGCGGTAGTAGCAGATTCCACCGGAGAATTAATAAATTGGTCTCGATTTTTAAGCTGACTGCTTACTTCAAAAGGCAAATCTGTTCCCGCAGTTTGTCCGAGCCCGAGTTTTTGTAAAGCTTGATAGTAAAGAGAAGATTTCATGGTTTTCATTACGTGCACCATGCCCACATTGCTAGAATGTTTCAAAATCTCGCTCACTGTCGAAGGGCCGCGCGCCCCTGCTGATTGGTAATCGGAATTTTGGATCGTCCAGACATCCATGTAAATCCGACCTTCGTCGTTAAACACGGTGTTAGGTTTGACCGTACCTGCTTCTAGGGCGATCGCCACATTAATCGCTTTAAAAGTCGAACCTGGCTCGTAAACATCTGTCACAGCCCAATTTTTATAGCGCGATAAATCGAAGTTAAAATATTGATTCGGGTCATAAGAAGGTTCGGCTACGACTGACAGCAACTCTCCGTTGTTGGCATCCATCACGATCACCGCGCCCCGCTTTGCCTCGTGTTTCTGCATTTTTTCCTTGAGAGCAACCCGGGCCGCCCGCTGCAAGCGGCTGTCGATCGTCAGTTGCAATTTTAAGTCGTCAAGCTGCACAAATCCCGCCGTCAGCCGATCGGGAACCCAATTTCCATCGATCGACCTGCTAAATTGAATCGATGGCATCGATCGTTCCAGCAAATTCTGCTGGCTGTATTCCACCCCTGCTTGTCCCTTGCGTTCCCCATCCACATAACCGAGGACATCGGCCGCCAACTCCTGCTGCGGGTAAAAACGCTGCTGCTGGCGCAGCAACTCCAAGCCTTCTACCGGAGAGTTTTTAATTTGCATCCGGTTGATGCGATCGGCAACTTCTTGCGCCAGGGAATCGGCAATTGTAATACCGCTTTCGCCCAGATTAAACCGGCGCAGCAGTTCAGTTTCCGGCGTATTCCCCGGAGTTAGCTCGATCGGCAGCATCGGAGCCAAGGAGGCTGCTATTTGGGCCTTCGACTGCTTGAAGAGCTTCGGGTGAGCGTAGAGGGTGTATACCTGTCGGTCGATCGCCAAAACATTGCCTGTGCGGTCAACTATCGGGCGTCTGGGTACAAACGGCTTGGTTTTGAGAGTTTGCTGTTGTTCGGCTTGTTTCCGCAGCGCCGGAGATCGAGTCACCTGCAAATAAAACAAATTCACCGCCAGCCCGATCCCCCCCAGAATCAACACCGCCCACACCGCCCACAAGCGGAACTTGCTGGGCTTTGAACGCACAAGCGGCGGCCGAGGCCAAGGCCCAGCGGCCTGTTGTGGCGTCGCGCCGCTCGTGCTGGAAACTTTGGGTTTGCTTTGTTTTCCCCACCCACTGCGGGAGCCCGACTGTTTTGGGCGTTTGAAGTTTGGCGATCTGTAGCGGTCAAAACGGGGGTCGTAGCTCATATAATTAAAAATTAAAAATTAAAAATTCAACAGCAAGTTACTTATTTTTAACTTTTAATCTCGGCGATGGAGGCCCAAATCGATCGGGACTTGCACAAAAGTCAAACACGAAGCAACAGAAAGCCTCTGAAATAGAATCGGAAGTTACACCCTGCGAGCTCTGGGAGTCTGGGACACTCGGCCCCAGAACAGCCTCACCGGGAAATTGCCTCAATAGCCGAGTGGCGTTTCCACACCAGCAGTCTTCTTGAGAGCCGGTTCTGAGTTTTGTACCGCTTGGGGCGATCGCTGCTCCTGTGCCGGCTTTAAAAAAATCGTGTCAGCAGGATTCTGCGGAGCCAAACCGGTGTCTGGATTTTGGGCTTCTTTAGCAAGTTGGTGTTTCAAGACTTCGCTGGCGGCACTCAACTGCTGCTCCCGGAGGCGCAGAGTTTCCAGCTTTTGATACTCCTGACTCCAGCGCTGTTCGCTGTAAACAGTCAAGCCGTAGAGACTCAGAGCACCGCCCAAAAGCAGAAGGGCTAGGGCACAAGAAGCTCGCTGCACTTGCAGGAGCGATCGCAGCCATACCGGCTGCCACTGACGATCGGGCAGAACTTTGAGCACCGAGCCTGAGGGGCGAGTCTGAGGCTGAGCCTCAGGCTCGGTTGCCGAGTAGTTAGGCAATTCGGGCCCTATCTTGGCTCGCCTAGCTCTGGCAATAGAAGTAACTTTGCTCTTGGCCGGCTCGGCAGCGGGCTTGCGGGCAGCGGGCCCGCGGCGAGAATCCGGGGATCTGATAGCAGCGGTCATAGAGTTCACCAATACGTAAAGTGGGGCAGCTTCAGCTTGATTGAGCTTAGGACTTATTTCTCTGGGCGATCGCCAATTTACGACAATCTGCGGTCGATCGGTTATCCTTACCAAAGATACCTCACAAACCAACCAACCCATCCTACCACTGGTCACTTTTACTTCAGGATTTGCCAAAAAAAATGAAATTTTTGCCGGTTCGCCAGAATCAGTGTGAAATTTATTAATAAATGCAGTATTGTAATCAACGAGCGAATCGTCGATCTATTCGTGCCAGCATTGTTTCTCAAGTACACTATTCCCTTCCTTGCGATGGGTTTTGAATGTTAAGGAGTGTTTATGAACAAGGGATTAATTCGTTTGACTTTGGTATTGGGCATTGCAGCAGCCCTGGGCGCTTGTGGCGGTGAAGGAGGCAGTGGCGGCGGCGCTAGCCCCACTCCTGCTGGCGGCGGCACTACTCCTCCTCCTGTTTCTGCTCCGGCACCGAAGGAGACTACAAAGGCTACTCCTGGGGCTGACAAGCCTGCTGGCGACAAGCCTGCTGGCGCTGCTTCCCCTACTCCTAAAAAGTCTCCCTAACTAGGGCTATCCCGGAATCTTTGCCCAACGAGCCTAGCCTGCGGGTGAAAAATGGTTCGCTCTTCGCATTTTTTCATCTCCTCGGTCTAGGCTTCAAGTTGGGTGTTAATTGTTGTCTGATGCTTTTACTACAGTTCAGTACGTCCCCTTACTGCCGCAAAGTCCGCTTAGCGTTGGGTTACAAGGGCATCCCCTTTCAAGTTGAAAATTTGACTCCCGGCTTGCACGTTTTGAAACTCAAGCCTCTGACGGGGGGTTTGAGAACGGTGCCAGTCCTGCTGCCTCAACTCGACGGTGAACCGGAGGCGATCGCTGACTCGACGCAAATCTTGCACTCGATCGAGTCTCGCTTTCCTTCGCCGTCGCTGTTGCCGGCAGGCGAGAGCTTGCAAGCTGAGGTTTGGACGATCGAAGACTGGCTCGATGAAAGCATCGGCATTGCCACTCGATTTGTTTACTACGAGTTTCGCGCCGGTGCGGGCAAGCAAATCGACCCCTCTGTCTTGAGTCAGTTAGTGATTCAATTAGCCCGCCGCCAATTCGGCATCAACTCAGCATCGGCAACACTCGCCCAGTTGCGCCTGAGAGCTGCTTTAAATTGGTTGCAGCACCGTCGCTGGGGCCAGGGTGACTTTTTGCTAGGCGATTCCTTAACCGTGGCAGATATTACTGCTGCCGCGCTGCTGAGTCCTTTAGCTTTGATTCCTCAATACCGCCTTGAATATCCTTGGTTGTTTGAGCGGATTTCCCAAATTCACGCAATTTGCGGGGAAACGCTGCCTCCGGGATTTGAAACTGCCCCCCCTGAGCCGATCGCCCCTGCTTGAAAATGTTTGAGCGATCGCTCATGATTCAGTTTTGGGTAAAACTCACTCTCGTGGATGTTTTTGAGTTGGCAAACCCATCAAAATTTGAAAAAATCCATACCACAAAAGTAAAAAAAGTCAAGATAATTAGGGAAAAAATATAAATTTTTCAATTTGTTTTAATATTTCTATACTTAGATGTTAGCCCTTAGCAGTAAAATCACAGCTTGGTCGCCAGCAAGGCAGGATCGCGCGCGCTCTGGCAGCAAGCGCCGTAGGATGAGCGCTCGCTCATGTATCAAAATGTAAAGTGCATCGCAGCTCTAGGTTTAGAAAGCCATTTAGTCAAAAGATTGAGGTAAGTAGTTTTATGCCAGCGACCGTCCCCTTTGAACAGATTGACCGGATTGTGTGGAATCAGCACCACGATCCCTTTGAAGTCCTAGGCCCCCACGCGATCGAAGAAAATGGCAAAAAAGTCTGGGCCGTCCGAGCTTACCTGCCAAATGCCGATGCGGTATCGGTAGTTTTGCCGGAGGCCAGGGCCGAATATTCGATGAAATCAGAGCATCACCCTCACTTTTTTGAATGTACGATCGACACCCCAGAACTAGCAAACTATCAACTGCGGGTCAAAGAAGGGGAACACGAACGCTTTATCTACGACCCCTACGCCTTTCGATCGCCCAAACTCACAGAATTTGACCTGCACCTATTCTCAGAAGGCAACCACCACCGCATTTACGAAAAACTAGGCGCCCACTTCACCGAAGTAGACGGCATTACAGGAGTATATTTTGCAGTTTGGGCTCCGAATGCCCGCAACGTATCAGTATTAGGCGATTTCAACTATTGGGACGGCCGCAAACATCAAATGCGGAAATCCCAAAACGGCATCTGGGAATTATTTATTCCGGGACTATCCTACGGAACTCACTACAAATACGAAGTGAAAAACCAAGACGGACATCCTTACGAAAAGTCCGATCCCTACGGTTTCCAGCAAGAGGTACGACCCAAAACAGCCTCAATTGTCACCGACTTAGATAGCTACACTTGGCACGACAGCGCTTGGATCGAACAGCGGCGACACACAGACCAACTAACGCAGCCGGTTTCGGTTTACGAATGCCACATCGGTTCTTGGCTGCACGGCGCTACTAGCGAACCTGCGGTACTGCCAAACGGTGAAATAGAACCAGCAGTACAGGTTTCAGAACTGAAGCCGGGCGCGCGGTTTTTGACTTATCGCGAATTGGCCGATCGGCTAATTCCCTACGTCAAAGACTTAGGATTCACTCACATCGAAATTTTGCCGATCGCCGAACATCCCTTCGACGGTTCCTGGGGCTATCAAGTAGCAGGCTATTTCGCCCCAACATCCCGCTACGGCAAACCTGAAGATTTCATGTATTTTGTTGACCAGTGCCACGCCAACGGCATTGGCGTACTGGTAGACTGGGTGCCCGGGCATTTCCCTAAAGACGGCCACGGTTTAGCCTTCTTTGACGGAACTCACTTGTACGAACACGCCGACCCCCGCAAGGGCGAGCACAAAGGGTGGGGAACCCTAGTCTTTAACTACGGCCGCAACGAAGTGCGGAATTTCCTAGTATCAAACGCTCTGTTCTGGTTTGACAAGTATCACATCGATGGGATTCGGGTAGATGCCGTAGCCTCGATGCTGTATTTGGACTACTGCCGCGAACCCGGAGAATGGCTGACAAACCAGTACGGCGGCCGCGAAAATATCGAGGCGGCAGATTTCCTGCGCCAGACAAATCACGTCATTTTTAGCTATTTCCCAGGGGCACTGTCGATCGCCGAAGAATCTACCTCTTGGCCGATGGTATCTTGGCCGACTTATGTAGGCGGCTTAGGCTTCAACCTCAAGTGGAACATGGGTTGGATGCACGATATGCTCGACTACTACCACATGGATCCGTGGTTCCGGCAGTTCCACCAAAACAACATCACTTTCAGTATGTGGTACAACCACAGCGAGAATTTCATGCTGGCGTTGTCCCACGATGAAGTAGTCCACGGCAAAGCCCACATCATCGGCAAAATGCCAGGGGACGAATGGCAAAAGTTTGCAAACGTGCGCTGTTTGTTTACCTTTATGTTTGCTCATCCCGGCAAGAAAACCATTTTTATGGGGATGGAGTTCGGCCAGTGGCAAGAGTGGAACGTTTGGGGGGATTTGCAGTGGGATTTGCTGCAATTTGAGCCGCACCAAAAGTTGAAGCTATTTTTCAAGGATTTGAACCATTTGTACCGCAGCGAAACTGCACTTTACAGTCAAGATTTTGCTGAGGATGGATTTGAGTGGATTGATTGCAGCGACAATCGGCACAGCGTGGTTGCCTTTGTGCGTCGCGAGAAGGATGGCGATGAGTTTGTGGTGACGGTGTGCAATTTTACGCCGCAGCCGCACTCTCACTATCGCGTCGGAGTGCCGGAACCGGGTTTCTATACGGAGTTGTTTAACAGCGACGCGCGGGAATACGGCGGCAGCAATATGGGCAATTTGGGGGGTAAGTGGACTGATGAGTGGTGGTTCCACAACAGCGCTTATTCGATCGACTTGTGTTTGCCGCCTTTGGGTGTGTTGATCTTAAAGATCGATCGGGCAAAAACAGCAGCCAAATCTCAAGCATTTTAAGTTGTGAGATTTTTAAGTTAACAATCAAAACTTGATTCAACCTCAAACTTTCAGGCTATTTAGAAACCCGATTTCTCCAAGAAATCGGGTTTTTTCTGTAACTCCACAGAGCAAACTTTATTATTAGAAGTATAGAACCCATTTGAAATCTATTCTGCGTAAATCTCAGAAACCGGGTTTCTCTCGGTATTTCTCGTGACCAACCCAAAAACTCGTAGAAACCCGGTTTCTTGCCCCGCGCGTAAATCTCAGAAACCGGGTTAATCTCGGTATTTCTCGTCACTCAACCCAAAAACTCAAAGATGTCAAATGGGTTCTACATAGCCGAGTCTCAAAAAGGTGAGGTAGGTTTAAATATTATACCATTTAGAAAAAAGCTTGCTACAAGAGAATTGTTAGGTTTGTTTCGTTCACCTAATGTGTAATACCATTTTTCTAAAGATGCAATAGAGATAAACGACCGTTGGACATTGTAATTATCTCCTTGACCTTTTCATAAAACTCTATCATAACTTTAAAAAAATGGTATAAGGTTCGTAGTGTGGACTTTAGTCCGCAGTAAGAGCGGACTAAAGTCCACACTACGAACCATTTTTGTTATGGTTATACCATTTTTTAAAGATCTAATAGAGATACAGGACAATTGGGCTTTGTAATTATTTCCTTTACCTTCTCATGAAAGTTTCTCATAACTTTAAAAAAATGGTATAAGGTGCCTCGCTACTTGCTAAAAGAGAATTGTTAGGTTTGTTTCATTCACCTAATTTGTAAGGTGCGTCGCTATTAGATTTTCGGTCTTTTTTAGAGATTGTCGATGGCGACACACCCTACAGATATGGCTAATGACTAATGACCAATGCCCAATGCCCAATGCCCAATGCCCAATGCCCAATGCCCAATGACTAATTTTCAACTACGAGTATCGGAAGCGCCAAGATTATAAGAAACTTTAGACTGCTCAACTTTTGCAACTTCTGAAATAGACTGTTCATCCACTGCGTCTAAACTTGGCAGTGGCATATGCTTCATTTCCCAAACTTTCAGCAAAATTAGATATTCATAAAAAGCTTGTAGCGTGCACCAAGCCAATCCAGCTTGACCGTCAAGAAATCCGCCAAGCAAAATATACATATAGAAAAAGCGTACCACGGGCCGCAAAGGCAAACGCAAAGAAAAATCTTTCAAAGCGCGCCGCCTTTCCACCTCCGATGCGCCAAACAATAAATCCCACCAATTTACTTGACCTGCTGCTAATTGGCGGAGAGTTTCAGCCGCCTCGTCAGTCGAGTAGCGGTTGTGCTTTTCAATCCAGCGAGAAAGACCTTTGCTGCAAGTATAGTGAGGGTAGGTTTCTTTCAAAAAGTGAGTGGGCCCGTTGCAGACTTCCCGTTCAGTGTGACCGTAGTCACTAAACCAAACTTGGTCTTTGCGAAACAGGCGCATTTGATAGCGCGGATATTGAGTGCTGCGGCGAATCCAGCGCTCCATAAATATTACTTTTTCAGCTACGTAATAGCCGATATATTCTTGACTTTCGATCGCCTTTAAGCATTCAGCAAACAATGCAGGCGTCATGCGCTCGTCAGCTTCGAGGATGTAAACCCATTCGTACTTGCATTCTACTTCTTGGAGCATCCAAGTCCGCTGGCGTCCGTGAGTTTCAAAGCCGTGCTGCACTGTTTGCACGGGATAGTTCTGAACAATCTCTAGGGTGCGATCGCTGCTGAAAGAATCAACTACAATGATATCGTCACAAAGCAGTGCCGATTCTATGCAAGCGGCGATATCAATCTCTTCGTTGTAAGTCAGAATATAAATTGAGAACATTCCCAGCTTTCAGTAAGGGCAAACTATCCGGCAAATCAAGTATTTATTTCTCAGGGATGTCTCGACTTGCACGCTTAGAGCGATCGCGTAGGTCAGTCGATTTTAGATTTTAGATTTTAGATTTTAGATTTTAGATTTACTCCACAGATTAGTCTGGGAGCAGGAACTTGGGTCTAAAATGTTCGATCTCTGTACGACGGTCGATTTTCCATTTTTCGATTTTCCATTTTTCGATTTACAAGGGCAGATTAATCTGGGAGCAGGAACTTGGGTCTAAAATGTTCGATCTCTGTACGACGATTGTTGAGGGCTGGTATCCGTTTTTTGGTGGGTTAATTTTTGCGGTGGCCGAACCGTAGAATTCCCATACTTCTGAGACCAGTCCAACCAACAGTAATGTAGCCAATCGCCAACAACAAACTGCTGATACCCGTCTGCAAACTCGAATTTCTCGATCGAGTTCTCAACTCTTTCTCTTTTTGTTGCTTGCGGGTGCGAATCTCGTTGCGAGCTTGATTGGGCAGTTCTTGGGCTTGCTGTTCGAGGAACTTGTCGAGCGCTTTCGGGTCACTTTTCGACTCTTGAAGTACAGCTTTCAATTCCTTGGGAACATCTGGACTCTTGAGTGCTTGTTGCAGTTTCGCGTCGTCTTGCAGCAGTGCGCCTATTTGGCTGCGGCGCTGGCTTTTGAGCTGTTCTACCTGAGCTTTAAACTGCTCGCTTTTAATTTGGGCTTCAAGTTGACCTTCGGCTTGTCCAGCTTCTTTATCGACTTGAGCCAGAGCATCCTTGAGTTCCAAACGAGTATTGTTGAGGTGAACAGGAACCAGCAACAGGTAAATTAGCCCTAACAAGCTGGAAATCAACAGCGCCCAGAATCGCAAATCAACCCAAACATTGCGTCGGTCAATAGAGACTCCACTGCTGCTGTCTACCCAAAAGCCTGTCATCAACAAGGCGATACCCATCAAAGGAATAATCCCCCGGTCAACTATCTGAGTCGCAGCGGCAAGCTGCCAGCCTCGATTGAGAATATCGGAGGTTTCTCCCGGCAGCGACAGAACGATACAATCAAGCAGAGCAGAGAGAATCAAGATAATCCCGACTACTTTTAGAGTGCGAGCAGCGACTGAAGAAAATTGACGGCTATTAGTTGCTTTCATAATTCCTGTGAGATAATTCTACACCGTTAGATTCAGCGAAATTCTGTTTAATCAGTTCACTGGTGGGAGCGCTCAATTGCCCTTCTTCGTTGGTGGCGAAAGCCTTCCGAAGGCGAGTGGTGGGCCCGGCAACACCATGGTTTGAGTTTCAGTCCCTGGCTGTGTGAAAACAGGAATCCTGAAGGTGAAAACGGCTGTTGAGGCGCGTCTGCTGGGCCGACTAATCAAAGCCTGCCCGATTGTATGAGTTTGGAAGCCCCAAAAACAGGCTTGCCGAGGTTAGGTACTTCAGGTTATTTTCCACCAAAATAGCTCGATCGGGTACTCGCCTAAATTTTCTCCCGGCTTTTCACAAGCTGGGGTGGTGACATTAGTTGGGCCGACGTTGCTACAAGCTCTGCTAGATGCAGAGTTTGGCACAGGAGGCCCAGCGCAGGTGCTGACCCTCAAAGCCAGCGGCTGCCCCCGTGAGGGCCCGAGGCTGCCCCCAGAGTAGTTCTGCACGCTTGCAGCAGCTTTTAACTGGCTTTCGCTTGCCTGGGGTGTCAGAAATCATCGACACTGAGGGTAACTTTTAGGTGGGTTTCGCCCCCTACATCTCCCGCTGCTAGTGGCAGTGGCACAAAATCCCCTGTCTTATAGTAATTGATATCACAGAAAGCTGAAATAAATAAGTATTGGGCCACCTTTTTAACCTTCAAGTACCAATTACCTTTATTCGCGACACCAAAGTCACAGATACACCGATATAGCATTCCTCGGATCAATTGTAAACTCTTTATATTGTCTTCTTTTCCTTGGTGACAATAACTCCGCTTCGCGTCGGTCAGAACGATGAGTATTCTAACGGTTCGCCAACAAAGCAGGTACTTTATCAAATATTGTTCCTTAATAATTCGTTTATTTGGAGTGATTCTTAGTGTCAATTCTTGAAGTTGATTCTGGGAATTATTAAGTCAAATTTACTGCATAAACTTTTTTAAATCTCTTAGCCAATCCGTTGCTTTATTTGGCGCTCGGGAGTTGGTTATGTTTGGGGGTTCATTTAAATTGTAGATTTGTTAAGGCGAAGGTGCTTTTGTCGCGCATTTCTTGCTAGGATGATTCATCCCCGTTCAAATTTGCTGGTGGTGAATGCAATGATTTCTGGTGTTTACACGTTGAGAGAAATTGAAAGCTCGATCGCCAACGATCCGGATAATTGGCGTCCGATCGTGTTTACTAACGGGTGCTTCGATCTCCTGCACGCAGGCCACGTCCGCTATTTGCAGGCGGCAAAAGCTTTGGGGCGATCGCTCGTGGTGGGCTTGAATAGCGACGCCAGCGTGCAAGCGCTCAAACCGCAGCAGCCGGGATTGCCGCCCCGCCCGATCGTACCGGAAAATCAGCGAGCCGAAGTTTTGGCGGCCCTGAAACCAGTAGACGCCGTAGTAATTTTTTCGGAAATTACCGCCACTAAACTGATCGGTATCCTGAAGCCTGATATATACGTTAAAGGAGGCGACTATCAACTGGAAACTCTGCCGGAAGCACCGGCAGTTATCGCCGGAGGTGGCAAAATTTGCTTGATCGAAATAGAAGTTCCGAGTTCCACCAGTGCGATCGTCAAACGCATTTTACAGTTAGGCGCCCGGCCCCCGATCGCAAATAGGAAATAGTGAGTTAAACTCAGAAGTTGCCCCATCCAAAATACGAAGAGTGCGATCGATCGTACAACTTCATCCCAATTGCTCAGCAGGAGATAATTTTAATGGAACTCACAAGCAATAACACGATCGCGGCAATCCTCGAACAAAACAAAGCTGAGCTGCTAGCAGACTGGCTCAAAGAACTGCAAAACACCGGGCTGCGGCGGGACGACTTGATGAGAGCCAAAGAATTGCGATCCGAGTGTCAAGAGTTCCTGCAATTGCTGCAAATAGCAGCGCAGCACGGCAACTTTAGCGACATCCAGACACCCGAGTGGGAAAATATGAGGCTGCTGTTGGCAGAAGTTTCGCGATCGCGCGTTCAGAGGGGCTTTACGCCCTCTGAGATCGCGAGTTTTATTTTATGCTTCAAAAAGCCATTGTTCGATCGGCTTTGTCGCGAATTGACACAAAACCGCGATGCACTCGTCGAACAACTATGGCTGTCTACCAGCTTATTAGACCAGCTCGGTCTTTGGGTAACAGAAATCTTTCTCAAAGCTCGCGAAGAAGTCATCGAACGCCAGCAGCAAGAAATGCTCGAATTGTCAACACCCGTAGTCAAACTTTGGCAAGGCATTCTCGCTTTACCCATGATCGGAACTCTTGACAGCGCCCGCACTCAAATAGTCATGGAAACTCTGTTACAAGAAATTATGGAAACAGGCTCAGAATTTGCGATTTTAGACATTACAGGGGTGCCGACTGTTGACACTTTAGTTGCTCAACATTTATTAAAAACTGTAGCCGCCGCCCGTTTGATGGGTACTGAGTGCATCATCAGCGGCATTCGCCCGCAAATCGCTCAAACCATTGTTCATTTGGGAGTTGACTTGCAGGATATTCTGACAAAAGCGACTTTAGCCGATGCTTTTAAAGTCGCTTTGCAGCGCCAAGGTTTAACTATAAAAAATATTAAAGAGGAAAAATAAAAATTTATATAGTGCGTTTTGGTAATTGGTAATTGGTAATTGGTAATTGGTAATTGGTAATTGGTAATTGCTCGTCGGCTTACCTTATTGATAACCGCTATATTGTGTTTAGGCGTAAATATTTATCTAACTCAAGGCTAAAAAAAAGGTGAATTAATGGAAAGAATTCCGATCCTGCAAATGGGAGAATTTCTGCTAGTGACAATCCAAGTTGATATGCACGATCGCTTGGCAATAACGCTGCAAGACGACCTGACAAACCGCATCGTCAAGACAGGGGTTAAAGGTGTTTTAATTGAAATTTCTTCCCTGGAAATAGTAGATTCTTTCATCGGACGCATTCTCAACAATATCGCTACTATGTCGCGTTTTTTAGATGCGGAAACAGTGGTGGTGGGAATGCAGCCAGCCGTGGCAATTACGCTGGTTGAATTGGGGCTTTCTTTGACGGGTGTTCGGACAGCTTTAAACGTGGAAAAAGGCATGAATTTGTTGCGAAAATCCTTGGGTTTGTCTGCTGATTCAGAAGTGTAAACAGTCAGTCAATATTTCATTTTTCGATTGGAGATTAAAATTACACTGCCTAAGGCTTGGGAGTTGCCAATGTTGCATTTTTTTTGACTGTAAAGAAACCTGGTTTATTTCTAGATACCTTGTTGACAAACTCCAGATTTATTACGGGAAACTTGGTTGATGAGGATAAGTCTTCTATTTTGTGGAGAAGTTCTATTGTAGTAGATTAGCAGCCATGTCAAAACGTGAGACACTAGAAATTCGATCGTCCTCCGATATAGTCCACGTCCGACAGCAAGTGCGCGGTTGGGCTGTAGCAATGGGATTCGGCTTAGTAGACCAAACAAAAATTGTTACCGCAGCCAGCGAACTCGCCCGCAATACAGTAGACTACGGTAAAGGGGGAACTGTAACTCTCGAAACGCTGCAATTAGGTAGTCGCAAGGGACTGCGGCTGATATTTGAAGATAAGGGCCCGGGAATTCCAGACATTGAATTGGCAATGACTGACGGTTATACTTCCGATCGTGGTTTGGGTTTGGGTCTCAGCGGTTCTAAGCGGTTGATGCACGAATTTGAGATTGTTTCCAAAGTGGGTAAGGGGACTAAAATTGCGATCGTCCGTTGGAGATGAGATGGGGAGATGGGGCTAGAAACCGGGTTTCTACGAGTTTTGGGTTTGGTAAGGAGAAATCTAGGAAGAAACCGGGTTTATACTGCTGACTCATTAGGGGAGAAACCGGGTTTGTGAGGTGTCACCGATTACTAATTACTGCTGACTCGTTAGGGGGGAGAAACCGGGTTTCTACGAGTTGTAGGTTTGGTGACGAGAAATATTCTAAGAAACCCGGTTTCTGAGGTCACGACAAATGACAAATGACAAGTGACCAATGACAAATGACCAATGACCAATGACAACTGACTTTTGAAATGCGCGCTAGCTTAATATTAGAAATACAAGATAATGATCGATGCCCTAGCTATACCAGTAACAGAAGAAAGTCAAGTTGGAGAAGCCCGACGAATTGCTGTCGCCTTGGCGACGGAAGTCGGATTTAACGAGACCGATCGCGCTAAAGTGGCAATTGTGATTACCGAAGCAGCAAAAAACCTCGTCAAACACGCCCGCGAAGGAGAAATTTTGCTGCAAACTGTAAAAACAGCGACAGGAGATAGCATTGAAATAGTAGCGCTAGACCGAGGGCCGGGAATGGCAAATGTTGGTCAGTGTTTGCGCGATGGTTTTTCGACGGCGGGAACTCCGGGAACCGGACTCGGCGCCATCAAACGGCTCTCTAGTTTTTTTGATATTCATTCTGTACCGAAACTGGGGACAGCTTTGTTAATGCGGCTGGAACAGGCACAAATTAGCCGGGAAGCCTGCCAAAACAGCAATTACTTGGAATTTGGGGTCGTCCACTTGCCGAAAGTTGGAGAGCAAATTTGTGGCGATTCCTGGGCTGTTGAAAATGACGCGGACAAAAATCTGATTTTAGTTGCTGACGGGCTCGGCTACGGGGTTTTGGCCGAGGAAGCGTCGCAGGAAGCGGTGCGGGTATTTGGGGAAAACGCTAAACTGGGGCCGAAAGCTATTTTAGAGAAGGCTCACGCTGCTTTAAAAAATACCAGAGGAGCGGCTGCTGCGATCGCCCTGATCGATCGTACCCAAAAAACAATTTGTTTTGCCGGAGTTGGTAACATCACTGGTGTAGTGTTCACAGATAACCAAAGCCGCAGCATGGTTTCCTACAACGGCACAGTTGGACATCGGATGCAAAAAGTAGCAGAATTTGTCTATCCTTGGTCGTCGCATTCCCTGCTAATCCTGCACTCCGATGGTTTGGCGGCGCAGTGGGATTTAAACCGCTACCCGGGTTTGGCGGCGAAACATCCGGCTTTAATCGCAGCCGTACTCTACCGAGACTTCAAACGGACTCGGGATGACATGACAGTTGTAGTAGCCAAGGTAAAACAACCAGCTTGATATTAGTTCCCCAAGAATGAAACTGCTTTGTGAGTTCTAAACCATGAGAGTCATCAGCGATTCCCCGATCGAAAATCGAACATCAAAAATCAAAAATATACCTGTTACCAAAATAGCTAGAATGGGCAAGATGCCCATTGAACCCGAAAAAATGATGTTTTTGGGACGGGTAATTCCCGTCCGAAATGTTGATTACAAGGACTTTTGCAAGAGGTCTAATGGCATGATTTACCCAATCCTGACGACGGAAGTTCGCTTTGAACAAGACATCGTACAAGTCCGCCAAAGAGCTCGCCAAATCGGCGCGTTGTTGGGATTCGACTCCCAATCACAAACCCGAATCGCAACAGCAGTTTCCGAGATTGCCCGCAATGCTTTCAAATATGCAGGCGGTGGCAAAGTAGAATTTATTGTGGAAGGGGAATCGCCGCAAGTTTTTCGGACTCGGATTTCTGACAGCGGGCCGGGAATTGCGGATTTACAGACTGTGTTGGGCCAGAATTTTCGATCGCAAACTGGTGCGGGAATGGGTTTAGCAGCAGCAAAACGGTTGATGGACGAGGTGCAAATCGACTCCGCGCCCGATCGCGGAACGGCCGTACAATTGATTAAGCAGTTTTCTAAGCAGATGCCTGCGCTAAGTGCGATCGAACTAAATCAATTAGTTGACAAACTAGCGCGCCAAATTCCCGAAGATCCCTATGCGGAAATTCAGCAGCAAAATCAAGAATTGCTTCGCACTTTAGACGAACTCCGCCAGCGTCAAGAAGAACTCGTACAATTAAATCAAGAACTAGAAGACAGGAATCGCGGAGTCGTCGCACTTTACGCGGAATTGAACGAAAAAGCCGAATCTCTCCAGCGAGAGGGCGAACTCAAAACCAGCTTTCTCTCCAACATGAGTCACGAGTTTCGCACTCCACTAACCACAATTCTCAGCATTTCTGAAATCTTGTTAAATCGCCTCGACGGAGAACTTTCACCCGAACAAGACAAACAAATAAATTTTATTCGCAAATCCGCCGAATCTCTCGCAGAACTTGTCAACGATTCCTTAGATTTAGCCAAAGTTGAAGCCGGAAAAGTAACTGTGCGCGTGGCTGAGTTTGAAGTCGAAGATTTGTTCAGCGCGCTGCGGGGAATGATGCGCCCCCTGCTACCGCAAAAATCGCCCGTAAGTCTAATTTTTGAAGCGCCTCTGGAACTTCCAACCCTTACCACCGACGAGGGAAAAGTTGCTCAGATTTTGCGGAATCTGATTTCTAATGCGCTGAAATTTACCGAAGCCGGAGAAGTCCGAGTTGCGGCCGAAATGGGAGAGGGGGGAATGGTTGCTTTTTCTGTGGCTGATACGGGTATTGGCATTTCGTCAGCCGACCAAACGCGGATTTTTGAAGAATTTGTTCAAGTGGAAAATCACTTGCAGAAGGGCGTGAAAGGCACGGGATTGGGATTGTCTCTGTGTAAAAAAATGGCGGAATTTTTGGGAGGAAGTATTGAAATAGAAAGTTCGCCCGGGGTGGGTGCGACTTTTTTGGTCAATTTGCCGATCGCCTATGCAGGAGATTCAGCAGTAGGTACGGAAATTTCGGCAGCTCAACCAGAGGAAACAGGGCGGGCGATCGCCAATTCTCAACCTCCGGCGCGCGATCGGACACCAAAAGTTGCGGTAGTCAAAGAGCAAAAGAGTTTTTCGGTATTTGCTGAAAGACTTGCTACCAGAAATTCATTGTACTGCGACGGGCGGCGCCAACGGTGGTGAAGTCCTAACCGTAGGGTGCGTCGCCATCCAACATCTCTCAAAAAAATCGACAATTTTATAGCGACGCACCAGCGCGATCGCTCACGCTGGTGCAAAGAAACCCAATAATTATGTTTTAGCAAAAGTTTTTAGCAAGAGCTAAGGTGCGTCGCTACTCGAAAAATCAATTTTTATGCAAGGGCTTGTCGAGGGCGACGCACCCTACGAATACAGATGCTATAAAGACAAAGTTTATTGAATTTGCAACAGCATTTAACCTTTGTGCTGTAAAATGTAGCAGTTCTCAGTCCTAACCGCAGGGTGCCTCGCCATGCAACATCTCTCAAAAAAATCGACAATTTCATAGCGACGCACCAGCGCGATCGCTCGCGGAGTGCAAACAAACCCAATAATTATGTAGTAGCAAAGTTTTTAGCAAGGGCTAAGGTGCGTCGCTACTGGAAAAGTCAATTTTTATGCAAGGGCTTGTCGAAGGCGACGCACCCTACAAATACTGCAATCGAAAATCTAAAATCGGATGACTTTTGTAAAATCTTAAATCTTAAATCTAAAATCCCATGAGTTTTGTAACATCTAAAATCTAAAATCTAAAATCTAAAATCCAAAATTGCATGACTTTCATCTCCCTTCAATATGCCCTGTTTCTATTAGTTTTGTTTGCGGCTTACTGGTTGGTTCCCCTGCGGTGGTGGCGGCTATTTGTCATGCTGGCGGGAAGTCTGATTTTTTATGCTTCGCTGCAAATTTGGTACATTCCTCTGCTGTTAGTAGGTGTAGTGTTTAATTATTGCTTGGCGATGGCGATCGGGGAACCTCTGGATTGGCGGATTGCTAATGAATCTTGGAATCGGCGCCGTTGGTTGCTGCTGTGGCTGGGAATTGGGCTGAATGTGTTGCTGCTGCTGGGTTTTAAATATGTGCCTTTTTTCTTGAATTCGATCGGCACTTTGTTAAATTGGCCAGTTGCTCTCGACAGCGCTAACTGGGTGAAAACTCACGTAGTTGCACCCTTGGGATTGAGTTTCTTTTGCTTTGAGTGCATTGCTTATTTGATTGACGTGTACCGAGGGGCGCCGGCGGCTACTTCGCTGCTGCACTTTGCTGCTTACAAGTTGTTTTTTGCGAAACTGATTTCTGGCCCGATTACTCGCTATCACAACTTGATTTATCAACTCAAATCCCAGAATTTTCCGACGCCCGATCGCATTTCTGAGGCACTTTGGACGATCGCCTTCGGTGCAGTAAAAAAAGGTCTTTTCGCCGACAACTTGGGAATTTATGTCGATTTAAGCTTTACCAACTTGCAGCGCGCGGGAAGCGAGGATTTGTGGCTGGCGATTTTTGCTTACGGGCTGCAACTTTATCTCGATTTTAGCGGCTACGTTGACATGGCGCGCGGTACTGCTTTACTGCTGGGTTGGTATTTGCCACCAAATTTTGATTTTCCTTATTTTAGTACCAGCATCGCTGATTTTTGGCGGCGCTGGCACATGACTTTGGGGGATTGGCTGCGAAATTATTTGTATTTTCCGCTGGGAGGTTCGCGCGTCGGTTTGTGGCGCACTTGTCTTAATTTGTCTGTTGTCATGTTAATTGCCGGAATTTGGCACGGGGCGGCTTGGGGATTTGTAGTGTGGGGAGGTTTGCACGGTTTGGCTTTGGCGGTGCACCGGGTGACGGATGTGACTTTTAAGAAGTTGCGGATCGAGTTTTTGTGGGAAAATCCGATCGGAATGGCGATCGGTTGGCTGTTAACTCAAACGATGGTTTTTGGTAGTTGGATATTTTTCCGGCTTCCTGATTTAAAGAATTCGGGATGGGCGATTTCGCATTTGTGGGGATACCCTGCTGACGCACAGTTTGCAAATAAAGTTTATGTGGAAGCTTTGGGTTTGGAAAGAGTGCATTTAACTTGGATGTTGGCGGCTGTGGCTGTCGCAATGCTGGGGAATTATGCGCTGAGTCGGGGTTTGAAGTTGGAGTTAAATTGGCCTGTAAAATTGGTATTAGTGCCGATTTGTTTGTATGCAGTTTGGGTGTTGGCTCCCGATGGCGGTTTACCTTATATTTATTTCGATTTTTAGGAAACGGGGCGGTTGAAACCGCGTCTGTACATACAAAATTCACCGGGTGTGGGTTGAAAAAAATGTTGTATAAATGTGGTTTCAACCGCCAAATCTTATATCGTTTCCGGTTGTATCGGAATGATTTAACCGCAGAGAGCGCAGAGGGCGCAGAGAGAGAAGATAGAGATGAATACAAGACGATGCAATGGGATTTGATATTATTGGTGCTTTGGTACGCACCCTACAATTGATAGGAACACCAATCACTCCAGCTACCGACATAGAGTTTAGCATCGGGAATTCCGGCGATTTCTAAGGAGAGTAAATTTACGCAAGCTGTCACGCCGGAACCGCAGTAAACGATGATTTCTTCGGCTGTTTCTACTTCCGCCCACCGCTGTTTTTGTTCGGAGGTCGATCGCACTTTTCGAGTTTCATCCGTCACCGCTTGCCAAGGGTAGTTGACAGCACCCGGAATGTGACCTGCGATCGGGTCGATCGGCTCCCGCAAGCCCTCGTATCTCTCGCTTTCTCGCGAATCAACCAAAACCGTGTTCGGTAGGTCTTTGCGCTCTTTTACAGCCTCAATATCAACCGCCATATCAGGCTGCAATTTCACCACTAATTTACCCTCGCGGGGTTCTGACAAAGTATTTGTTACCGGATATCCCGTCGCTTTCCACGCGCTGAAACCGCCGTCTAACAAAGCGACTTTGCTGTGTCCCATATATCGCAGCAGCCACCACAAACGAGATGCAAAAGCCAGCCGCGAATCGTCATAAGCCACGACTAAAGTTTCTGCTGAATTAATACCGATTGCGCTCAATTTATCAGCTAATTCTTCAATGTTTGGTAGCGGATGTCTGCCGCCGTGCGCGCCAACTGCACTCGCGATATCCCGATTTAAATCTAAATAGAAAGCTCCGGGAATGTGACTTTCTTGATATTGTTTTTCTCCCAATTCTGGGTCAGCGAGGGAAAACCGACAGTCAATAATTACAACTTGCGGATTTGCGGTATTGGCTACCAACCATTCAGACGAAATGATTAAACTGTTGTCAGTCATAACTATTTAATTTTGGGGTTTGACATCATGTCCGGTCGATTGAACGCAATCAGTAAGGTTCGTAGTGCGGACTTCAGTCCGCAGGATAAGAGCGGACTGAAGTCCGCACTACGAACGAACTGTTTTTGTTGTGATTTTAATCGACGGGACATGATATTACTTTTATGTGGGCTGTAACGAAATTGTTCGTAAAAACCGGGTTTATGAACGGTGTTTCTAGGACTAATCTATCGGGAAGGAGTTACTTTCTCCGGTTCGGCTTTTTCAGAATTAGCTTTTTTGGGAGTTTCTTTCTCAGGTTCGGCTTTTTCAGAATTAGCTTTCTTGGGAGTTTCTTTCTCAGGCTCGGCTTTTTCAGAATTAGCTTTCTTGGGAGTTGCTTTCTCAGGCTCGGCTTTTTTGGGTGTTGCAGGAGTTGGCTCTGGCGGCGGGGGATTTACTGCTGATTCTTGAGCGTAAAGCAGATATTTCTGATACTCGATTACTTTTGTCTGAGCTAGTTCGTGGTTGGCGCTAGACACGGGTACTCTTCTCATCAACGATACTGCTTCTTGCCAGCGATCGGCAACGATCGTCCAATCTTGCTTGGTTTTTGCTGCTCGCCCTAACTCTGCTGCTTTGACTGCGCTGTTAACTGCATCTCGAAAAAAAGTATCCGCTACAGTTGCTACATTGGCTGTTTCATCTGGATTCTTCAGAGCAGTTGCTGGCTGCTGGTTCAAAATCTTGCTGACAAAAGCCACCACGGCTAGGGCCAACATACCCGTCACCAGCCCGACTACAATGAAAGTCGATCGCAGCCGCTTCTCAAATGCAGCCAATTCTGGCGATTTCTCTTCATCCATATTACTTTCCGTTTCTGTGCGATCGTCCACATTAGCAACCGCAATATTTGAGACGGATTCTCCTGCAAATCTCTGTGGTGCCAAAATGCTGCTCTCCAAACTAAACTCCTGACTCCAAGCAGCCGCAATCTCACCGCTTTCTCGCCCCTGCACCTTCACTTTCCGAATCGCCTCCGGCTGCAAATTCGCCAGTTCATCGCGGACAAAATCAACTAATTTATCTTCTTTCGGTACTTCCTCGGCCTCCAGAATTACATCCAAACAGTCGCCGTCGAGATTCGCGGAGGCTGCGATGCCTTCTGATTGTAACTTGCTGTTGAGCCAAGATGCGATCGCCTGTGGATTTCCCTGCTTGGCAAGTTCCGGAAAATTAAGCTCAGTCATAGCTGGACACCTGATGAAGAAGGAAGAAGGAAGAAGGAAGAAGGAAGAAGGAGGAATGAGCAACTAATAGTTTTTTTGAGTTAAAAACACCATAACTGAAATTCAACGAATAGTATAATCTATCTCGGTAAATTCAACCCCAAAGATGCAAATAATCTCTCTCCGTCTCCGTCGCGTCCCTTGGGGAAGGACTGAAGTCCGAACGATCGAACCTGAGTTCGGTTCTTAGTAAGGACTTCAGTCTTCAGAAATTTGATACCGGGCGCGCAACTCCAGATACCACAACCGTAGCGCCTCAAACGGACATCCGGCCCGAAAAAGACGCTGTACGCCAGGATTTGAGATCGGAGATTAAAAAATTGTGCGATCGCACCACCACCGACAGACAGCGAGTGATATCATCATTTAGTCAATATTCTAGTTTTTATAGCAAATAGCTCGATCGCACAATGATAGCAATAGCAATTTTAGCTGCTGGACGCGGCACGCGCATGAAATCTGACTTACCCAAAGTTCTACACGAGTTGGGCGGGCGAACCCTAGTTGAGCGAGTCCTCCAAAGTTGTCAAGAAATTGAAATTTCCCGGCGGCTTGTCATCGTCGGTTATCGAGGAGAACTTGTTAAAGAAGCCCTCCTGAGAAGTCAAGAAATACCCGAAAGTTCCGAATTTCCTCCCCTAGAATTTGTCGAACAAACTGAACAATTGGGAACCGGCCACGCCATCCAGCAATTGTTACCTCATTTAAAGGGATTTCCAGGAGATTTGCTGGTTTTAAATGGCGATGTACCTTTGCTAAGAGCAGAAACAATCAAACAATTGATGGCAATTCACCAACAGCACCAAAACTCTGCTACTATATTGACAGCTAATTTGCCGAATCCCCAAGGATATGGGCGAGTATTTACCGACAGTCAAAACTTAGTGCAGCAAATTGTCGAAGACCGCGACTGCACAACAGCTCAAAGGAAAAATCAGCGAATTAATGCAGGTGTTTACTGTTTTCACTGGCCGCATTTAGAGAAAATTTTGCCAGATTTGAAAGCAGACAATGACCAAAAAGAATATTACTTAACTGATACCGTAAGTATCCTGTCTCCCGTCATGGCGGTGGATGTTGAAGATTATCAAGAAATCTTGGGAATTAACGATCGCAAACATTTAGCCACAGCTTCTGATATTTTGCAAGCGCGGGTAAAAGACAAGTGGATGACGGCGGGCGTGACGCTGCTCGATCCGCACAGCATCACGATTGACGATACCGTAGAGTTGCAGCCGGATGTGGTAATTGAACCGCAAACCCATCTGCGGGGGAAAACTTCGATCGCCTCTGGGAGTCGCATCGGGCCCGGTAGTTTGATTGAAAACAGTCAAATTGCAGAAAATGTGACTGTGCTTTATTCAGTAATTTCTGATAGTATGGTGGCTGAAAATTCCCGAATTGGCCCCTACGCACACCTGCGGGGACACGCGCAAATAGGTGCGAACTGTCGCGTCGGCAATTTTGTCGAATTGAAAAATGCTCAAATTGGCGATCGAACTAATGTCGCTCACTTATCTTATTTAGGCGACGCAACTTTGGGAGAAAAAGTCAACATCGGTGCTGGGACAATTACCGCCAATTATGATGGCAAAAACAAGCACAAAACTCAAATAGGCGATCGAACTAAAATCGGTGCCAACAGCGTGCTGGTGGCACCAATAACTTTGGCAGAAGATGTTACCGTAGCCGCAGGTTCTGTCGTAACAGAAGATGTCCCAAATGACTCTTTAGTAATTGCCCGATCGCGGCAAGTTGTCAAACCCGGTTGGAAGTTGAAAGATTGAAACAAATAACTAGGTTTGTAGTGAGGACTTTAGTCCGCAGAAGGTTTGCAACTAAAATCCTCACTACAAACACCTTGGAGCGATCGCGCGTGCAGATAGTTGTTAATCGCTTTGGTCATTTCTACTTGCTCGTAGGGGTTCATTGTCTGGGGAAGGGATATGCGATCTCCTCCACAAACTAACAATCTCACTTGATACCAAATATCATGATCCCGATCTATGGTGCGATCGACTTCCACCCCATAAATGTCGCCCAGACAGCGTTGCATTACTGTACGCCCCAACAAACCCCGCCGTTTAACAGTCAAGGTGTTTGAACTTCCATCGAAGCTGTAGGTTTCTTTATTTCCCAAGGCGATGACTCCGACTCCTGCGAGCAAAAATATGCCTCCTGTCCATCCCAAAAAGCGATCGTCTTGGCTTAAGCGCAGCAAGCGAGATTTTGCGTTTTTAACAAAAAAATTAATGTCCGAAGCAGCAGCGTCTTTATTCCCCCAGTTAGTAGAGTTAGCACTGAAAGGAACATCGCCAACAGAAGTCACAAGTATAACTCTGCTTTTGTAGCCCAATCTTTCTACTTTAGCTCCCTGCAACGTAGCAAGCTGAATTTCTTGGATGTTCGATCCCAGTAAGTGCGATCGTACCAACTGGCAATTTCCTTGCTTTTGGTGCGATCGCTCGCAGCTAAGTGTTACTGCATGATAGTCAAAAGTCAGCCCGATCAGTCCAAATGTCATTAATAAACAACTAGCCAACCAAAAATCTAATATGCTTTTAGTCTGAATGATTAGTTCATCTGCTGTCTGCTTGATTATTTTCATTTATTTTAGCCTTTAACTCCAAAATTGCTACCACCGATCGACTTGCTGACCCATCTCCGCCCAATTGTTAACTTATATATTATTTGAAGTAGTCCTATGCCATGACTATTTTCATATTAATAATAGGCTAACACTAAAATTTGTAACCGACAACAAATGTCGCAAGTTCACCTGCGCCTTTGTTGGAGATAGCCTTCCGTTATTTATCGTTGGTGATTGACTTTGGCGATCGCTCGTCGAGATAGCCACGAATCAAATCAGCCATTTTTTGTTGCTCTTCCCGATTTGAGCTACGGCTTAAACATAGGATATCTCCCTCATTCATTAGCAAACGTACCTCGTACTCGTGGATATAGCTGTCCATATGTTCTGTTTTGTATTGAACTGTTTTTAATTCGACTTCAGAAATTTTACTGAGCGATTTCTCGACCACTTTATTCGTCCTTATCCCCCTTTTTTTAAGAGTTAAGATACTTGTATTTTTGTCAAAAATGTAAGTATCAACACTGAATAAATCATCGATCATAGAATACACCGCAGCGAAACCAATAACGACAAAGCTACCAAAAATAAGTATCCCACCGAAATCTAACACCCGATTATCTTTTTCTATTACTAATTTTTCAACAGAGTTTTGTATATATTGATTGAACGAGTTTGCATCGTCAACAGTTTGGGACGGTAGGTAAACACTTCCTTGGTTAGTTACCAAAAATACATTGTGTTTGAAAGTTGAGTTCCCATCGCTATCAGTAGTATCTATTTTGTCAACTCTAGCCTCCTTGACTTGTGGGATGGACTGTAATTCTCCTTTAACTAATCCCATAAAACTTGACTTACTCATTTCGCAACTTGCGATTTTTGGCTCAATTTTTTTGCACGAAAGTCTTTCCACTCCTGAAGAGGACATCGGGATAAGTATCATTGACAAGGGTATTCCCGTAAATCCTATCAGCCATAGAGCAGGAAATACCAAACCAAACAAACTTAATCCATTTTTAAGTTTGAGAAGATGTTCGGTTTTTTCAATTATTTTCATCATCGGTATTAACTCCTGTTTAATTGATTGACATCTTTTGCAGAATTTTCCAGATCACTTTTGAGGTAAGTGTATTTATTCAGACGGATCGCCCGTCGAGATAGCCACGAATTAAATCAGCCATTTTTTGTTGTTTTTTATGGTTCAAGCTACTACTTAAAAATAGGCGATCGCCCCCATCTATTAGCAAATATATCTCGCATAAGATACCATTTTCGGTGTGTTCTGTTTCTAATTTGACTTCCGAAATTTCAGCGAGCGATCGTTCGGCAACTTTATTCACCCATATTCCCCTTTTCTTCGTAGTTAAGGTACTTGCAGTCTTGTCAAAAATGTAAGTTTCAACAATAGAATAACGCAATGTACGAGAAAATACTCTAAAACCAATAACTAAAAACAAGCTGGGAAAAAGCATTATCCCAAAAAATAATAACCGATTATCTGTTTCTATCACCAACCCTCCGGTCGATTTTTGTATATATTTATTGAATGAATTTGCATCCTCGGCACTTTGAGTTGCCAGCAATAATTCCCCTTCCTTAGTCACCAAAAATACATTTTTAACAGTCATGGGAGTGCCTTCACTATCGGTAGTCTTGCTTGTCTCAAATCTAGCTCCTTTCACTTGCTCAATCGGTGTTACTTCGCCTTTATTTAATCCCATAAAACTCGATCTACTGAGTTGGCAAGTTGCGATTTTTGGCTCAATTTTGTTGCAGGAAAGTCTTTCCACTCCAGCAGATGCCATAATCAAGAGCATCATAAATAAAGGTATTCCTGAAAATCCCATTACCCATACTGTAGGAGATATCGCACCATAAATCATTTCTCCTAAATTATTAAGCTTTAGAAGATGTTCGGTTTTTTTGATAACTTTCATCTTAGGTATTAACTCCTGTTTAATTGATTGACAATTGTTAGACAACTTTTGAAATCGTTAATTAAGTAAGCTGAATTAACATTGATTAATCACCGCCACCGCCACCACCGCCACCGCCACCGCCACCGCCACTATCGCCACCACCACCGCCACCGTAGCTTCCACTATCGCTACTACCGCCACCACCGTAGCTTCCACTACCACTACTAGGCTCTGTGTAAGTTGTCACCACTATTTTTTCATCGTGATAACCACAACTCTTACAGTCACAAATATTTTTAGTCTCCCCATGATTACTTCGGGTTGGCGAAGAGATTACTTTCGTCCTCTTGATTAGTGTTGGCTTTTTACAGCTAGGACATCTTTTGCTAAAAAAAGACCAAACTTTCATTACCAAAAGCAGAGGTATCCATATCGGTGATGTAAATACTATGAACATTATCGATCCTAGTATGAATCCGAGAAATCCTCCTAGTGGAGAGGAACCATCTATTGTGAAACCGCCGGCACTATTGCTAGCCTGTGCAGATGGAGTTGACAACTGAAGAATACCTGTAGGAAACGTAACTTGAACTTCTAATTCTTGTTTGGGTGGTAGTGCTTGGTTTCCTGTGAATACAAAGGTTTGACCGTCCACTTGACGCACTGTTGTCGGTATCCCAAAGCTTTTGAAGGAAGAGACTTTGGCTGCTAAAACATCCGGTAGTTTAACTGTGACTTGGCTGGCATTAATCGGGGATTTGCGATCGGGCCAAATGGCTTTCCAGTAAACTTGAGTATTTTGACCATTAACCTGCAATCCACCTATCACACGATATTTCACGACAAAAGTATGTGACTCTGGTGGTTTCAATTCATGTTGCCAACGAATCCAAAGTTGATTGTTTTCAATCCCAGTGGTACTGGCAATTATTTGATTATTTTCTGCAACTGTCACATCTTTAATTTCACCAATCTTATCCAAAGGAATATAGCGAGACCGTTGATTACTATAGTTGCCTGTAAACACATATTTTTGGGTTTCCGTAACCAACATATCTCCGTTCGCTTGAACGTCGATGTTGACATTAACATTTTCCCAGTAAAATGGTGCTGCTTGGGCTGCTACATGAGTGACTGTGGCGAAAAATAAGCTCAAGGAAGCAATTAATAAAAAAACAAGTTTCTTCAGGATTCGTTTATTCATATTTCCTCATGTGTGATTAGTTGATTTAGAACTTGATTCGTTATCAATGTTTTATAGCTAAGTTACTAGCTACAATTATTCAACAGTTTTCTTGTTAGGTCAATTCATAAATGTCATTGATTAACCTCATAAAAGTCATAATTGTATTCTTGAAAATGCAGCCCAGAAACCGGGTTTTTCTGGAAATACTTCGTTTCAGCCGGCGATTTGGCAAAAAACCCGGTTTCTTGAGTCTAAGTGCATCAATCTTGATAATCTGAACCTCACTTTCCCATCATTCCCCAATAAGCCACACTGTAAAGTTGTAAAGCCTGCGTAGCTTCCTCGTCATAGCCTTGAGCTTTGAACAAAGTCTGGGCTTCTTTTAGATAGCCCATTGCTTCTTCTTTGTTGTTGGTTGCATCTTGAAGCATCAAAGCTAATCCCAATTTCATGTGAGCATCAGCATCATTGGAATCACTTTTAATTGCTGTTTTCCAGTGGGTAATCTCCTCTTCTATACTGTCCCATTTAAGTTCATTAGAGTTGTCTGTGGGAAAGCCGTCAAGACCGTAATTTCGGATATTCAAGAATGTCGCAATGATTTCGGCTTTTTTGTCCTTGTCTCCTAAACCAGTGCTGAACGAAGAAGTTAGAGGAACACGTCGCTTACCTGAGTCCAACACCAGACAGACGCGATAGGTATTGCCCTCGCTACTTGATGTCCCCTGTATTTCCACACCTGAAATATCTTGAAGTAGATGCTTGATAATTTTCTTTTTGGTAATCAGTGGTTGATGCCGCTTGATAGTCATGTGACCGAGATTTTTGTCAAGGGTAATTGTCTCGATCTCTGCTAATATCATAATAATCAAGCCAAGTGGAGCGAATAAATAAACCCAAAAATTGCCGGAAGACGAACCCACAAATAAACCAGTTACAAAAAAAACTCCCCCAACAAATAGCGGCATCCAAAATGCGAACATTTCTACGAATTCTAGTTTGTCTGATGTCTGTTTCATAATTTTATGTTGAATTGATTTTAAGTGGATGTGTATGTAGATTATTTAGCCTTTGCTTGGGCGATCGCCTTTTTGGTATCCGCAATACCCTTGAGGGCCTCAGTTGTAGGGTGCGCCGCTATGAACAATCCCTAAATTTTACGGCAGATCTGATAGCGACGCACCTTACACATTGGGGTGGACGAAACCAACCCAACAATTCTATTGTAGTAAGCTTTTTTCTACATGGCATAACTTTGCATCCCACTAAATTATCCAGAGATATTTCTTGAGTCTTTGAACCCGACAAGCTCGATTCTGTGAGTTTACAATTGCCTTATTTAGCTTCTATTCGTTGGCAAGTTATAGTTCAATACGGTTTACTTAAGACCCTCCTAGGGGTAAAACACGATGAAAAATCAACTCTGCGATTGCTTCGTTCCTCGCAATGACAATCTTAAGTAAACCGTATTGAGTTATAGTTGTATTTGCTAAATAATAATCCATATTTCTGCCAAAATAAAGGGCAACCTATACAACAGATTCAGTAAAAAGCAGGCTTGGCTGATAATCTTCATGAATTCATCTTTTTGATGAAACAACAACTTGAATCTATGATTTTTGTGTTGTTTTGATTTTATCATATACAGATTATTTGACAAGACCTCCGGTGCACTTGCTTGGCAAAAATATTGCTTGATTGCGACGATCGCTCGTCGAGACATAGGTGCGAATCAAGTCAGCTATTTCGCATTTTTCTGTTACTGAATTGCTTCTCAAATAGATGCGATCGCACCCCAACATTAACAATTCAACATAGTAACTAGAATTTCCCTCACTATCTTCTATTTCGCCTAATTCCACCGCACAAATATCGCGATTTGAGCGTTCGGTAACATCCCCGCGCGACAAACTCCGTCGTTTAGCCGTCATTTTGCACAAAGTTCTATCAAAGATATAGATTTCAGATATCGCGCCGTCCGATAAACACAGCGAGAATAATAGAAAGATACCTCCACCTATCCAATTTGATGCAAAGATAATCTGCAATAATCCAATGATAATGAAGGGAGAGATTAATCGCCAACCATCCCAAATGCTAGAAGTTTGAATTGTTAGTTCATCTGGTGTTTGGCTGAGAACTTTCATCCGTTTATCCTTTTACTTTTACAAACAACCTGAATTACTAATCTCTCCGCTGTACGCAATTTATCATGGAACAATTATTTGACACGGCCTTGGACGATCGCACTTTTGGTATTCTCAACAGCCTTGACAGCATAGGTATTGCTAGGGCGTACCTGCAAAGCTCTGTTAAAATTGATTAAAGCTGTTTGATAGTCTCCCTGTCCGTAGTAGGCATAGCCGAGTTTCATTGATTTTGTGAAGTCATATAGTTGAGCGCCAACAGTACCAGAAGTAGGCTCAGGAATAGGTGCTGGTGAAAGTTGAGGGGATGACTCGGAACTAGGAGATTGCTCTGGAGTTGGTGATGAAGAAATACTGAAATCTGAAGGAAAAGAAGAGGGGGATTGCTCGCTAGATCCTTCGCTTATGGTTATGGTTCCAGACTGAGACATTTTTGTAAACTCTGTCCCATAAGTGACCATAGTAATAATCCCTGATAATAAAAGCATTGGCCATGCAGCAAGTTGAATAAACAATGTTTTTCTGATTTTTTTATTGCTCCATTTTTTAATATAAAAAACTAATGAAGCAAATGGAATGAACCAGTAAAGCAATCCCCAAACAACGTCTTCTTGGAAAGCTTGAACTAATCCCCAGATATAACCAACAATACTTAAAAGAATACCGAGAACAAAAAATAAGCCGATCGCAATTCCAGACATTTTATATTTCTCCGTTTGATATATAGTTGTTTGGCAAATCGATTGCTTCAAGTCAGATGGTTGAGCAGCAACAAGCACAGAATTAAGCTCCGAAGGGTTGCTGCACAAACTTAAGGAGATGATTTTGGTTTGGGAGCAGGCGATTTGTTAGGTGATGGAGAAGTGTTGAAATCCGAAGGAAAAGCAGAGGGCGATTGCTCGTTAGAACCCGGATCTACATTAGGTGATACTGGGGGTGGAAAAATTGCTGTAGTAATACCTCCCAATACAAACATGAATAATCCAGCACATTGAATTAAAAAGGTTTTTCTGATTTTTAGATTACTCCATTTCTTCGCATAAAAAACGTAGCCAGCACATGGGACAAAGAAGTAAAGTAATCCCCAAACAATGTCCTCTTGGAAGGCTTGAACTAATCCCCAGATAGAACCAACAATAGTTAAAAGAAAACCCAGACCAAAAAATAAGCCGATCGCAATTCCAGACATTTTCTATTTCTCCGTTAATGTATAATTGTTTGGCAAACTGTCAAGGTTAGGATTAAAAGGTATTTTTAACCCGAAACTCTTTTGGCTTTTTGCTGTGTTAAAAATAGATTAGCGGTGAATGCAGTTCGATCGCGCACAGCGAATGTTAGGATTTTGGTTAGGAATTTGACTAGGAACCCGATCGCGACTGCCACAAATGACACCCTCAAACCTCGATCGACCCGAAGAGCCATTTACACGGGCAATCCATGACTGGGACATCGAAAAGCTTTACAGCGACTTGGCAAACGCCAAACTAGAATTTGCCCCCCACACCAGAAGAGGGCTGACACCCGTGGAAAAAAGGCACTTGTGCGGCTTGCTGTGTGGCTACAGCCCCGCTGAGATGGCGGTATTTCTGAACAAACAAATCAAGGGCGTAGAGGTTGACTTATCCAAAACTTTGTACCGATACATAGAAATATTGACAAATAGACCCCGAAATGCACTTAAAAATTGGAGAGATGCGATCGACTGGCTGGTAATAGCCGGGTATAAAAAACAACAGAAAACCTCATCCGGTGCGATCTTAAAAGCTACTCTCCACCATTCAGACAGCATTCTCTCCGCCGCCATCAGTCCCGACGGAAAATTACTCGCAACCGGTTCCCACGACAGTACAGTGAAAGTCTGGAGTTTGCACAGCGGGGAATTGTTGCGGACTATTTCCGGGCATTCAACAGCGGTGTTGTTAGTGGCTTTCAGCCCCGCTAGCAAAACGCTGTTAACTCGATCGCGCGCGGGGACAGTCAAAATCTGGAACCTGCAAAACGGCGAACAGATCAAGCGTTTAGCAGACGTACACCGCCACGAATCTGTCGCTGTGAGTCCCGACTGGCAAATTTTGGCGATCGGCACTACCTGCGGCACTGTCAAGCTGCAACACCTCAACAGCGGCCAACTGCTGCAAGTTTTGAAAGGCTATCAAGGGGATGACATAAGTGCGATCGCATTGAGTCCCAACGGTAAAATGTTAGTAGCTAGCGGGCTGAATGCAGCCAGTGGTTTCTGTCGCGCTACCGTGACTTTGTGGGAATTGCCGGGGGGAGAAGTGCGGCGAACATTTGGCAGCGAAAATTATGTGGCAATTACTCCAGATAGCCAAACTCTCGTCTGTCACGGTAACAAAATGATCTCCCTGTGGAATTTGGAAACAGGCGAATTATTGCATTCCCTGCAAACCGGAATTCGCATCACTTCCGCGGCCGCGATTAGCCCGGATGGGAAATACTTTGCAGTGGGCTGTTTTGATGGTACCGTCAGACTCTGGAATCTGCGCGGCGAATTGTTGCACACTTTAGACGGACATTCTAGCCCGGTGTCGGCGCTGGCGATCGGGCAGTTGGGGGAAACTTTGGTTAGTGGCAGCGATAATGGTACAGTTAAACTTTGGCAGTTGCGAATTTAATAAATTACTCATTAAATATCGGAAGAAGGTGAACAGTTTACGCACTACGAATATTGTTTTATTTAGCGCGACTAACTGCTAAACGTGCAGCGTTTAAATTTTGCTGATACTGCACAACTCTATTCTTAGCTACAGCATAGTTAGAATTTGAAGGCGGCACAGATTTCATAGACGCGAGGGCTTCCTCCCAGTGAGTTGCCACGAACTCCCACTCAGCTTTAGATTTAGCTGTTGTAGCAAAAAAAGCTGCATTTTGAGCTGCATCAATTCCCTGTTGAAAAGGGCGACTGATTCTGCGCTTAATCGCAACTACATTATCCTGGTACTGTACAACTCTATTTTGAGCTACATCATAATTTTCACTCGACTGTGGGACAGATTTCATTAGGGCGATCGCCTTTTGCCACTCAGCAACTACCGCCTGCCACTGCGTCTGAGTTTGAGCATTCTGAGCAAGATTTGCTGCATTAGTTGCTTTATTTACTGCATCCCCAAAAGAGTCTGATTTAACTGTTTCAGGATTCGGAGGTAATGGTTTGGCTGTGGGTGCAGTTGGTAAAGAAGGTGTTGGCTCAGAATTCACTGCAATCGGTACTTTTGTCTGTTCAGGGAAATTTATAGCCTGCCTAACCTCTGAATTTTTCGACAGCAGCGAACTCGCTGAAACTGCCAAAAAAGCTAAAAATCCCAGTAGAATTAATTCTGCTAGTGTTTTTATAGAAAAGTTATTCCGAATCAAATAATCTATTTGGTAAAGATATGCAGATGTCACTATCCAAATTACTCCCGCAACTTCAGTAATAGTAGATAGATAATTTGATACATCTGCTTCATGAGACTTCAGACAACTAGCTAATTCAAATTCTGCTCCGTAGTTGCAGCTTGGAACAATTGGGAAAAATGGTAATAGCAAAACTACTACCATTATCAAAGATAACAGTACCACAATAGGGGCATATACACCTTCCCACAAACTTCTGGGACTGGGAAACCACCTGTACGGTGTCTTGGCTTCATCAAAAAACAAAATGTGGTGAATGTAAGATAGTATGGCTACAGACAGAGGTATGATTAGTCCCAAGCCTCGCCAAAATGAACCCATATCTTCTTCAAGTGCTGATAAAGTTATGCCGATGACAGCAATCCAAAAAGTGACGATTCTCACCACAACAGCTATCCACAATGTTAAAGCTACAGCTCTTAGCCAAGAACTGGGGTAGGGAAACCATGCAGGCCACTTTCCGTTTTTAACTTGCTGATTATTAGCTGTTTTCCAAGGAGTTTGTCCTGTTAAGAATTCAACTTTTTTTCTAGCTCTGAGAATAGCGGCGCAGTTGTCAATAGTAATTCCCAGGGAAACCAGTAAAGACACTGTATAAAATGCAGTAATAGGAATTGTACTGCCATTGGGTATTGGTCTAGAAAAAACTATGAATATCGTCAGTAAACCAATTAAACCGCCAAGCAGAAGAGAAATATAAGCAGCAATTCTTCGTTTAGTGTAAATGTAGGCAAAAATTGGAAATGTCAAGCCCAATACAGCAGCTACCCACAGACTGCGCCCAGATAAATTGATTAACTTTTCTAAGTCTTTTGGATCGATCGCAGGTTGAGCGATCGCATTGAGATTGCTCTGTGGAGTCATAGGTATTGGCGGTGAGGAGGATGTAAATTACGATACCACGCCGCCAATACAGGTTTCCAGCAATTTGTCAAAAATGTTCTAACTTGTTGTATGCCGAAAATCAAAGGCCTTTTCTAAGCACTAAAAACTAGCGTTCCCTTGTTTGTTTCCAAAGTGTCGCCCATTTCTGTACCATTGTGAAAAGCACCGAGAATGATCTCGCTAGTTTTGCCGATCGCGATCGCACCATTAGCATCAATCCCGATCGCACCAAAGTCTCGTTTGCGATCGTCAGCCTCCGCAAAAGAACGCTCAAAAGCAGCTTTCAAACTCAAACCATCCGTTACCCGAATCACAATTCGCGCCGCCAAACACTCATCCATGATGTGCTCGCCGATACCCGTACAGCTAACCGCCGCATTCGCAGTCGCGTAATTCCCCGCAGGCATTGCAGAGTCGCTCACCCGCCCGATGCGCTCAAAACCCTTGCCGCCAGTCGAAGTTCCAGCAGCCAAGCGTCCCTGAGTATCCAAAGCTACAACTCCGATCGTGCCAACACCCGCAGGTTCTGCCACCACATTAGCCATTGCTCTGTTAAAATTGCCTTGGCGTTCCTGCATCCACTCGTGCAAACGCAAATCCGTCATCGGATCGTAAATCGGCAAGTGAAGTTCTCGCAGCAATTCCGCCGCACCAAAATCAGATAATACGCGATCGTCCGAAGTCTGTAAAAATTGAGCAAGTTCGATCGGATTTTGAACCCGAGCCACATTAATCGTACCGCTGAAACGCTGCATCAAGCCGTCCATCAGCGAAGCACTCATGCGAATTTGCCCGTCCGACTGTACCACAGAACCCGTACCCGCATTAAATCGCGGGTCATCTTCCAACAACCGACAGCCATGCACCACTGCATCTACGGCACTTGCGCCATTTTTCAGCAGCGGATACACTGCCTCCAAAACATCGTAAAGCGATTTGCGTACCGCTTCAATTCCGCCCTTGCTTTGCAGACAACTACCGGCACCGCCGTGAATAACTAGCTTTGGTTGCACCTGTTGCGATGCCATACTTCTAACCGTGAAATTTTTCCTTTGCAATCTTAGCCTCAGTTTGGCAAATGGCAAGAGATTCTTAACTTTCGGTGCTATTACGGCGGCGGCGACAGCGATCCGAGCAGTATTTTACTTCATCCCAGCAGTCGGCCCATTTTTTGCGCCAAGTAAAAGGTCGATCGCACACCGGACACATCTTAGTCGGTAAATCGGACTTCAATCGCTGCTTTGCCATGCTAATTTTGACAATACGTTATCTTAAATTATCTCCGTTAATCTGCGTTAATGGGGATGATATCTGCGGTTTCCAATTTTCGATCGAAGATTAATAAAATTCAGTCTAATTTCAGCAAAAAATCTGCCCAGTAAAAATGATCGCAACGGCATTAGCCAACATCCGCATCGTCTTAGTCGAACCCGCCGGGCCCTTGAATGTGGGTTCAGTCGCCCGCGTGATGAAAAATATGGGTTTGCGTCAATTAATTTTGGTGAATCCTCAGTGCGATTATTTAGGGGAAGAAGCCCGATTGATGGCTGTGCGGGCGGCCGATATATTGGAAACGGCTAAGGTAGTTGAGAGTTTGCCGGCTGCTTTGGTAGGATGTGTCAGGGCGATCGCAACTACAGGAGATGATAGTCGATCGCACCCAATGCCGCTAGAATCACCAGCAGATGCTTTACCTTGGTTGCTAGAAGCCCCCAGCGCCCTAATTTTTGGTCGAGAAGATTGTGGATTGACTAACGCCGAATTGAACCGCGCCCAGCGCTTGATTCGGATTCCCAGCAGCGATGCTTACACTTCGTTAAATCTGGCTCAAGCTGTGGCTATTTGCTGCTATGAATTGTATCGGGAAGAAGGAAGAAGGAAGAAGGAAGAGGGAAGAAGGAAGAAGGAAGAGAGTTCGGCAACAAGCAATATGCGGGATGTAACCGATGTAACGGATGTAGCGGATGTAAGTTCGGCAACAAGCAATGTGCGGGATGCAACGGATGTAACGGAGAGAAAGAAGCAATCCCAGGGAATATTTTCCCCCTCTCCCCCTCTCCCCCTCTCCCAATCTCCCCCTCTCCCAATCCCCCCCTCTCCCAATCCCCCCAACAGTGCAACCTTGGAAAATTTGGAGGGATATTACGAGCAATTAGAAGGGCTGCTGCTAAAAATTGGTTATTTGCAGCCGCACACAGCAGCAAGTCGGATGGAAAAATTTCGGCGTTTGTACAATCGCGCGTATCCCACGGTGGATGAAGTCTCCATGCTGCGGGGCGTGATTCGTCAAACAGAATGGGGATTAAAAAGTTATCCGCGATCGCCAGTTTCTGATACTCTGGATGGGGCGTTGCCGGAAAATCCGGGCGACATTCAGCCAGAATAGTAGCAATTTGAGATTGGAGATTGTCGATCGCAGATTGTTTTGATATAAATTTGCTGATTTATGGGTATTGTTAGCATAAAGTGCGATCGTCATCCCAAACCCGCACTTTCGTCCCAGATTTCGGTTAAATCCCAAATCCCCAAATCTAAAATCGATAAAATCCCCAAATCTAAAATCTAAAATCTAAAATCTATTGGCTCACAAGCTAAAAAATCTTAAACTAGAAATTTACAGTGCAGAAGGAGTAAGACGTGGCAGAGCGGTTTCCCAAACGATCGATATTATCAGTGATGTCCTCGCTAGCCTCTGCCAACTCCGGCCCAAAGCCGCCTAAATCCGGCGCTGCAACTGAGTCTGGCAAATCCGGCCGCCGTCGCCCTCCTCAAGCGCCAAACAGCAATCCGGAAATTCCCACATCACAACCTGCGATTTTTCCACCCCAACCAACCCGCGCCCCCAGAAGTAGAGCCAATTCTCCCGCACCTTCCCCCGCAGAATTGAGCGCACAGGACTTTTTGTCCAATCCCCAATCAGCAATTAATCCCAAAAAACCCAAAACCGCTAAAATTGGTCAGGCCAAGAGCCGCCAACCTCGCAAAAAAGGCCTTGCTGCTGTCGATATGTTCGCTTTTCCCGAACCGAATGCGCCTGTAGAGACTCCCGCCAGCAATCCCATCAGCGAGCCCCAGACGAAGACTCCCCCGGCACCTAGCAAAAATCGCTCCAGTACCCCTCCAGCGAGCATTCCCGACCAGGTAACACCCGCAAATGTCAAAAAAGCCCCGGTGCCGAAACCGCGCCCCCAAAGAAGCCAGAGACCGGGGAAACGTTCTGCAACTCGGAACGTGCCGCCGTTGGTGTACGCTACTCGGTTGCTGATTTTGGGAGTTGGGATAGCGGTGATTTGCGGTACGCTGCTGTCGGTGGTGAATGCTGTGAGTCGATCGAGTGTAGCGACACAGGAAACCCCCGCAGGCGAGAAAAACCCAGCCGATAGCGCAGTTGCTGCCCCAGCCGCCCCAGAAGCATTGCAACTAAATCAAGAAATAGCAGCTTTGAAAACACAAGTTCAGGTGATAGCAACAGAAAATCCAACTTTAACAGCGGGAATATTTCTAGTTGATTTAGATACTGGAAGCTACCTAAATTTTAACGGCGATGCTGCTTTTGCTTCAGCGAGCACGATTAAAGTACCGATTTTAGTGGCTTTTTTCCAAGCAGTAGATGAAGGCAAAATCCAGCTAGATCAGATGCTGACGCTAAAACCAGAACACATTGTCGGCGGTTCTGGGGATATGCAAGACGATGCACCGGGCCAGAAGTATTCCGCTTTGGAAGTTGCCAAAAAAATGATTGTTGTCAGCGACAATACGGCGACAAATATGATGGTTGAATTGTTGGGAGGTGCCGAGGTTTTGAACCAGCATTTTGCAAGCTGGGGATTGAGGGCGACAGTGCTACGCAATAAGTTGCCGGATTTGGAGGGAACGAATACTAGCAGCCCGAAGGATTTGATCAATATTATCGCTCAAGTCGATCGCGGAAATTTGGTTTCTGTCAAATCGCGCGATCGAATTTTGCAAATCATGCGCCAAACCAAAAACGATAGTTTGCTACCAAGAGGCTTGGGTGAAGGAGCAGTAATTGCTCACAAAACCGGCAACATCAATACAATGCTAGCCGATGCGGGGATGGTGGATTTGCCAAACGGGAAGCGTTATTTAGTAGCCGTGATGGTAAAACATCCGCCGGAAACCGAGAAACCAGCTCAAAGTTTAATTAGAGATATTTCTCGCATGAGTTACCGCTATTTGAACGACGGGGAAACAGCCGCCGAGTCAAAAGTGAAAATTAAAAATTAAACACCGCACAACCGTTCGTAGTACGGACTTCAGTCCGCTTCAACCGTTCGTAGTAAGGACTTCAGTCCGCGGAGGGCCCAGAACTCCCACAACACACAACCGTTCGTAGTACGGACTTCAGTCCGCGGAGGGCCCAGAACTCCCACAACACACAACCGTTCGTAGTACGGACTTCAGTCCGCTTCAACCGTTCGTAGTAAGGACTTCAGTCCGCGGAGGGCCCAGAACTCCCACAACACACAACCGTTCGTAGTACGGACTTCAGTCCGCGGAGGGCCCAGAACTCCCACAACACACAACCGTTCGTAGTACGGACTTCAGTCCGCGGAGGGCCCAGAACTCCCACAACACACAACCGTTCGTAGTAAGGACTTCAGCCCGCGGAGGGCCCAGAACTCCCACGACACACAACCGTTCGTAGTAAGGACTTCAGCCCGCGGAGGGCCCAGAACTCCCACAACACACAACCGTTCGTAGTACGGACTTCAGTCCGCGGAGGCCCCAGAACTCCCACAACACACAACCGTTCGTAGTACGGACTTCAGTCCGCGGAGGCCCCAGAACTCCCACAACACACAACCGTTCGTAGTACGGACTTCAGCCCGCGGAGGGCCCAGAACTCCCACGACACACAACCGTTCGTAGTACGGACTTCAGTCCGCATTCCGGCCCAGAACTCCCACAACACACTACAAACCTTTTTTGTGATCGTAATCGATCGCCATCAAATAATTAGCTGTTCCGAGTTTTGTAGTTACACAATCAATCCCGCATCCAATCTTACCTCAACAGCATCACATAATTAACTGTTCCGGGTTAGTTAACGCAATTGCCGTAGAGTTTACAAACTATAAATGAGTTTGTATGATGAAACTACGCACCCCACTTGCTTGTTTGCTAGCACTTTCAACATTAGCTGCGGGAGTTTCCCCGGCGTTGAGCAATCCCCTTCGTTCAACAGAAAGTCAACTCACCGATATTACAGTAATTTCCAACAATATCGAACTCAACCGAGCGAAAAACTTAGCCCGTCAAACAGCAGAAAATGCTAACGGAGGCTTGGGACAATATCGAGCCGAAGCATCAATGCACGGTGCTTCAGCCGAATCGCCTTTTGTAGAAAATGCCGATGGTAGCTGGACATTTAATTTTCAAGGACACAAACCCGGTGCGTCTGTGTATACGGTAGAGACGGTGGTTACAGTTTACCCAGATGGGAGAGTGAGAGTCGATTACAACGGGCGCATCCGCAACACGTTTAATATCCGGTAAAATCAGCGCGGTGGCGCCCTCCCGTCGTAGGGAGGGCGACGCTACGGGTTAGCTGAGCCGCTAAGCCCAAAAAACTCTCCGCGACGCGCTTTCAGCTTCGGGCCCCCAGCCGTCGCGGCGATCGCACCTTGGGTACAAGCCATCAGAACAATTGACCTAATCAACAAAAAGGTAGAGGGAATGTTTGGTTTATTTAAATATACTAAAAACCATCAGCTCAACTACTTAAGGTAGTCAGTAACTCAGGGTTAAAGCCACTGAGCTTGTAAGAGTAATCAAACAAGCTGTACTGACCAGCCTAAGACTTTCGAGGTCTACGTTATTTGGGTCACGACACCCTGTGGATGCGAAGCTAGTCCCCTGCTCTGTCGAAGCGTGGTTAAACAGTTTTAAAGTCACTGAAACAGTGCTACCAGCCTAACAAGCCCTCATAACATTGACCGACAAGCTAACATTACCCCGCAAGGGAGGCTCCAAAAGAGCAAACATTATGCGTACAGGATTGTAAGGTTTGAGATGGTAATTGTCAAGAGTGAAAGTACATTACAAAAGTACACAAGAGCCAAGCAATTCCCTTGCGCGGTAATGAAAAGATTCAACGCGACTAAAAAAGTCGCTCGCGTCGTTTTCCTATCAGCCCTAAAGGGACTGAGTTTCCCACTTACCGTATTTCTTTTATGACAAATACAGCATTCGATCAAATATTCCGCGATAGCAACGGCGAAATTGTTATCGCTCAGCCGCCCAACCTACCGCTGATTGTCACGATTGCAGCGAGTGTGCTTAAGCTATTGTTTACAACAGGTAATATCTATACAGGGTTAGACCTAATAGCTTTTGGCTCGTTGTTTACTTGGGCGTGGGAAGAATTATTTCAAGGTGTTAATTATTTTCGGAGAGCGCTAGGTTTCTGCGTGCTGGTTGCTGCGATCGCCTCAAAAATTTGACACTCACAGCGATCGAATTGAAACGCGCTATCGCTTTAATTAAATTTGGGAACGGGCTTTGGGGCCCGTTTCTCGTTATTTTTGCAAGAGATATAAAGTGTACCTGATCTTTTTGAGACTTGGCGATCGCTTAACTAAGAGATAAATTTAGCGATCGCATTCAAACTCCACGGGACTTTAATAGCGATCGCCAACCGGGCTTATTCAGTCTTGAGGCCTCCCTCGCCGATCGAGCAATTCATTACCTAGAACACTGGACATCACAATATTTTGTCCCTAGCGAGGAGCTGTTCTAATTCTGAAGACCGTACAAAAATTATTATTTTTAAGTACACATTAATGCTCTGTAGCCTTTTTTACCCAAATTACGAACAGCTCTTGAGAGTAAATATTTGTTAATAAAACTATTAGCATAGAATATTATTGTGCAATGCCATTGAGTAACATTTTGTTGTCGGGAGCGATCGCGCGCCAGAGCCATCCAGCGTATCTGTTGGTCGCTCTCGTTTCACCTCCCATACAGTCCGATCGCAACTGTATAGGATTGCGAGATCCTGACTGAACAACTATTTTTGTGAATAAAAAAGTAGGTAAAAAATTGTTTTTGGTGTTTGTTAATTTATGTGATGTATTATGTTTTTACTTGAATTGACAAAAATATAAAAAGTCAAGTTTTGTAAATAAAATTGTGTGCATTCACTCAGAAACAGTGAATCTTTAACAGATTTATTAAGATTCAACAAAGCAATGAATGAATAGGCAAGTTTTTATAAAGATTGAGATAAGAACTCGTAGAAGGGCAACATAGTCGGATAACTTGATAACACCTGAAAAAGCTTTAAAATTTAAACAAGGTGACATTAATGAATCCAGAAGCTCTAAATATACTAACTGCTGAAAATTTACTTCCCTCCCAAGGGGCTTTAGGAGCTAAATTTAGCAGGATCGATTTACCCAAGACTATTGAGATGGGCGATCGAGCGCAAGTTAACGTAACCGTGACAAATCAAGGCTCCGCAGCTATCACAGGCCCCGTCACAGTCAAACTCTACGCTTCTACAGACGACGTTATCGATCGCGCCCCAGACGGCAAATTAGTCAACGATTGCTTGCTTACCTCGACTATCAAACAACTCAGCTTGCAGCCGGGACAATCCACAACAGTTAAATTGAAGTATGCCAACAACACCTCAGTGGGAGCTCCAGGGGCTTGTAACCTGATTGCCGAAATTGAGCAAAACAACGGCACCAAACAAATCTCGCAACTAATTTCTGCACCAGGAAGCGATGTAGTCCTCGACTGGAATGCGACTGCTTTAAATGCGATCCAAGCTGAAGGGAAAGCGGGGCGGGGCGTACCGCCTACTTTAGGATCGCGCTTGCTAGCGATTACCTCCCTCTCGGTTTACGATGCAGTCAATGCGTTCGATCGCACTCACAACTCCTACGCCGTCAACACACCCGCCCCCGCCGGCGCATCCCGAGAAGCAGCAGCAGCAGGCGCAGCCCACAAAGCATTAGTCGCGCTGCTACCGAATCAAACAGCATTATTCGATCGACAACTCGCGCTATCCTTAGCAGAAATCAACGACACGCCACAAGCAGAAGCCGATGGAGTCGCCTTTGGGAACTTCGTCGCCGACACCATCATCGCCTCCCGCACTAACGACGGTTCCAGCAACAACGCCCCTTATGTTCCCCCAGCCGGCGATTACGTTTGGCGCCCGAAAACAGAAGGCCCCACCAAAGGCGTAGCGCTGGGCGCCAACTGGGGGAAAGTTAAACCCTTTGCAATTCCAGACACCGCAGCATTTGCACCAAACGGCTTAGATGGCGTACCCGGAAGCGATCGCTTCGTGCAAGACTTAGAAGAAGTTCGACAGTTGGGCGGCAAACAGACTACCGCAAACACCACCGTAACGCGGACTCCCGACCAAACCGAAATCGCTTTTTTCTGGGCGGACGATCGCCCCGACACTTTCCGACCCTACGGACAATTAAACCAAATTGCCGAAGAAGTCGCCATGCGCGAGGAAAGATCCGTCCCGGAAAATGCCCGCTTGTTTGCTGAGTTGAACGTCGCTTTGGCCGATGCAGCAATTGTCGCGTGGGACGCCAAATACAACGGGAAAGTAATTCAACCGCGCCCAGACGATTTGATTACCGGCGGATTTGCGGCCAACCACGGCATTTCAGGAACCGTAACCGATCCGGAATGGGAACCTCTTCTCAATCCAACTCCGCCATTCCCAGATTACATCTCGGGACATTCAACTTTTGCCGGTGCATTTGCGGGAGTGATGACGAACTTTTTTGGTGAAAACTACTCATTTAGCGCAGTTTCCCAAGAAATGCCCGGTGTAACGCGCACTTACAACAGTTTTTACGATGCTGCATACGATGACGCGATCAGTCGCGTTTACGGCGGCATTCACGTGCGCGAGTCTACGGTTGACGATGCACTGCCAACTGGTTTGGCGGTGGGCAATTTCGTCGCGCAAAATCTGTTTAAGACAGTGGTTTAATGGATATAGAAGATGCAACAAGTCTCAGGAATAAGATCGATGACATTTTTTATTGAGACTTGTTGGCTCAATCTTTGATATAGCCAGTCAACCGCAGATTTAAGGCAGATGCAACGCAAATAAACGCAGATAATTTCCCAAGGGTCGGGCCATGAATTCAATCAGGTCTAAGATGGAAGAAAGAAGAAGATTTATTGATGATTTTTTTTCCCTCTTCCCTCTTGCTTATTCTAGGAAGCGTCAACTATTAACTGATATCATGTCCGGTCGATTACTATAACAAAAATGGATCGCACGTGCGGACTGAAGTTCGCAGAATTTTGCGGACTGAAGTCCTCACTACGAACCTTACTTATTGCGGTTAATTGAGCGGACAGGGTATATTAACTGTCAACTGTCAACTGCCAACTGTCAAACGTCAACTGCCAACTGTCAACTCTTCGACTCCCCTCGACTTCGCGGGCGGGCAAGTCGCGAGCGCGCAAGCTGTCAACCCCTCGACTCCGCGGGCGGGCTCTTCTGTCAACTGTCAACTCTTCGACTCCGCGGGCGGGCTCTTCTGTCAACTGTCAACTCTTCGACTCCCCTCGACTTCGCGGGCGGGCAAGTCGCGAGCGCGCAAGCTGTCAACTGTCAACCCCTCGACTCCGCGGGCGGGCTCTTCTGTCAACTGCCAACTCTTCGACTCCCCTCGACTTCGCGGGCGGGCAAGTCGCGAGCGCGCAAGCTGTCAACTGCCAACTGCCAACTATTTAAAATCGCTGTTTTGTACCGAGGATAAATTTGATGTCGCCCGCATCGCTAACACCCACATCTAAGCGAATTAATCCCAAGGACGATCGCACCCTCACACCCAAACCAACACCAGCCCCAGTCCCAGGTTTGCCCCTAACTACCGCCGGTTTTCCCAACACGCTGTCACCCGTGCCCAAATCCGACGCAAAATCTACAAATAGCACGCCGCCTACATCCTCGCCCACAGGAAACCGATATTCGCCCGAAGCCAAGAAATAACTGCGCCCGCTGCCAATTTCCCCACCGTCGTAACCCCGCACAGAATTGCGGCCCCCGAGGCGAAATGCTTCCGTCGGTGGCAAATCTCCAATTACCGTCCCGCCTTGCAAGTTAAAAGCCAACATTTCTGGCAAAGTTTCCGACTCGCTGATGCCGAGTAAAGTTACTGGTACATATTGTATATAATTTGCCAGCAGGCGGTTGCTCACAATGTTACCTCGCCCCAGAGGTATCGACTGCTCGGTGCTGAGGCTGAGAATCGAGCCGCTGGTGGGGTTGAAGGGATTGTTTCGCCGATCGCGCACCGCGCCGAAAGACACAGTGTATAACTCGTCAACGCCCGCACCGCTGAATGTGAGAGGATTGCCGAGTTCGTCGCGGCGGGCAATATTTAAATTGCGATCGCGCGTGCTGATATTGGTATAATTGAGTCCCAAAGTTCCGCGCCAATCGCCCAAAGGTCGCGTAACAGCGAGATTTCCGCCCATCCGAATTTCCCGAACTCGATCGCCGTTGGGCAAATTAATATCCTTGTTGAAAATTTCCGAGATTCTGCGATCGCCAAAACCTCTGACACTGTATCCCAAACGGTCATCAGCCGCAACGTAAGGGCTGACAAACTGGACATCGTACTCGATACCTCGGAGACTCGGCGCAATTTCCACCGACAGGCGCTGTCCGTTGCTGCCGAAAGTGCGATCGACATAGGAAAGAGGAACAGCAACACCAACATCATCACTCAGAGTAACACTCGCGCCAAAAGAACGAGCCGATCGCTCTTGGACATTGTAAATTACATTAATATCCGTCCCCGCTGCTTCAGTTGCAACAGTCACCTTGTCAAACAATCCCAACTGCTGCAACTGCTGCAAATCCGATCGCACAACTTGCGGGCTGTAATTATCCCCCGCCTTGAGTTGGAGCTCACCTCGGATAAAATCTTCCGAAACTCTACCTTTAATCGGATTCCCTTGTTTATCCACAGCTTCGTCTCGGGAATTAACAAAGCGAATTTTCACCTCGGCTACATAAAGGCCCTCAGGATTTGGCGCTTGACTGATTTGTGCAGTACCAGCTAACTCTCCGGCGTTGCGGTTGACAGCTTCCGGGATTTCGCTGGTGGTAGCTATGGTTGCTGGAGTTGGTAACACAGATGTAAAATCTTTAGGGCGATCAAACTTGATTGAGGGCGATCGAACTTCTGGAGCAACTGCAACCTCATCAGATGCCACCATTGTGGGACAGGCGTCTCGCCTGTCAATGGATGTCGGCAAATCCCGCACAGTTAGAGTCACCTCATGATCCTCCCTCTGATCCCTTGTGGGACAGGCGTCTCGCCTGTCAATCTCTGCGGTTTTTTCTGCAACCTCCACCTCAGCCGGTGGGACATTCAGATCGATCGCCCGCGCCACCAATTCCCCACCAGCCACCGCCGCCAGACTCAAAAAAGCAATAATCGGAATTCGCATAAACATAAAACTAAAGCATACTCAACGCATATTACCTAAAACCGGGTCTGATGCCTATTCCCCAAAAAGAAACCCGGTATTTGTGAAGATACCGGGTTGAGGGAATGTTGAAAATTGAGAAAAAACCGATCGCGGGCGATCGTATAATTTGCTAATTGGCGAAACCGAAAAATTATTTAAAGAGATTGCCGAGAAACACGCTTTTCAAAATGAGCCTGAGTCTGCTGCAACAGTTGTTCGCGACTATCCTTAGCAGTGGTAATCGCCGGCAGCAAATTTCGAGCTTGTAAAGTCATGTGAAGCTGTAAGTGTGCCACGTACTCGCTGACATCTTCGCGCAGGGAGCAAGCCGGGTAACGTTTTAAAGTAGAGTTCAAAGTTTTCTCCTGCTTTGATTTTGCAGTATTTTTCAAATAATAATAGAGACTATCACGCTCTCTTTCTAATTCTGTACTCTGTAATGAAGTTTAACCTTTGGACTGCGTTTTTGTTACAATTGTTTACATATAATATTTCAGAAGCCTCAGGAGTCGATCGCCCATGCAGTCTCAAGCAGCAGCAAGCAAGCACACTTTAAGTACAGTTGTCAACGGCAGCAGCCAAACAGCCGCCTACCTCGACATCGGGAGAGGCAAACCCTTATTGCTGCTGCACGGTTTCTTTGGAGAAAAAAAATGCTGGCTGCCATTAATTGAATTATTGCAATCTCAGTTTCGGTGCATCAGTTTAGATATGTTGGGCTTTGGAGAATCCAGCAAACCACAAATCCAGTACGACGTAGCCGTAGAAGTTGCCTTCGTGCGGCAAGTTGTAGAACAACTAAACATCGAACCCTGCACCATCATCGGACATTCTTTTGGCGGTTGGGTAGCATCTGCATATGCCCTCAAATATCCTAATTCTGTCAGCAGTTTAGTATTAGCAGCACCTGCGGGAATTCGGGACGACAGTTTTTGCGGTCAGTACGATGCTTTGCGCCCCTTGCTGTGGCAAACCCCAGTCGTCGATTGGGCATTGCAGTTGGCAAAACCTTTTGCTAGTTTAGCCCGAAAAAGTGACAAATTGCAGGAAATTTCCGGGTGGCGCAGGGAGTTAATGTATCAGCCAGTAGCAAGGTCATTTTTAATGAGCCGGATGCGGCCGGAAGACGCAGTTGATACCGTAGAAAAAGAAGTTCATAAATTGCAAATTCCTACATTAGTCATCGCAGCTATGGGCGACGAAACAATTCCTCTATGGCACTGCCAAACCTACGCTAACGAGATACCGGGAGCAGAGTTAGCAATTATTCCCAATGCTACTCACGGATTGCCACAAACTCAAGCTCCTATCATGGCAAAATTGATTTGTAGTTTTTTGAATAATTAAGAAAAAATGTCCAACCAGCCGAATGCTAAAAAATGTGATATGTCAACCTCCTCCGACGGTTAAAACGCTCTTAATTGAATTTTAGCCATGGGGTTGATTGCTTGTTGGTTCTTCGTTCTGTCGCGACGATAAATAAAGTCTTATTTGTGCCACATCTGCTACCAGTAAGCGACCAATAAAATGTATTTCATTATACTACTTAAACAGAATGTACAGCATATATTTATGACTTACTGTATTGTAGATTTTTTTTATGGCGCTCATCTCTTGTTTAAGTACGAGCTACAAAAAATTAGTTGATTCGAGGATATTACGAATGGCAGCATTGAGCAACTACTTTAATCTGGAAGAAATTACGACAGCCAGAAAAGTTAGTGCAGCGGTAATTAATATTAGCGGTCGCCAGCGAATGCTGTCTCAACGAACCGCATTTTTTTGCATGAGGTTAGTTGGCTCTGAGAATACCGCAGAAAGAGCAACACTGCGCGAGAATTTGTTAGAGGCGATCGAGCTAATGGAAAAATCTCATCGCGATTTAATTAATAGTGACAGCACCAACTTATTAAGCCCACCTTCACCCGCTGTGAAGGCGATGTATTTTGAGGCGCCGCTGTATCTAGACCAGCAAGTATGCGAATATATCGATCGCATCAAAGCATTGGTGCAAGTTCCCGACGGCGAACTCGGGCTGGAAAATCCCCATCTAGCGTACATTGTCCGAGCTGCTGGCGGCGACTTGCTAGCAGCTTTCGATGCTGTGGTGAGTCAGTACCAGCAAGAAAGCGAAATCGAACAATTTGAAATCGACCTCAAACAAGTTGAACTTTATCAAGAAAGCTGTGCTGCTACATCGAAAGCGGAAGCTCAAGCCGCCGAGATCGATCGCGCGCTTCGCGAACTCAAACAAACTCAAGCTCAACTTCTCCACAGCGAAAAAATGTCTTCGCTGGGAGCACTAATGGCGAGTATCGTCCACGAAATTAATAACCCAGTTAGTTTTATTTACGGTAACTTGAGCCATGCCGAAATCTATACAAAAGATTTGCTGTACCTGCTGCGTCTCTATCAAGAACAGTATCCCAATCCCTCTGCTGAAATCAAATCTCAAATCCAACAGATGGATTTGGAATTTTTAGTTGAAGACTTGCCTAAAGTTATGTCCTCCATGCAAATGGGTTCCGATCGCATTCGGGAAATTGTCAAATCCATGGGCAGCTTTTCGCGAACCGATAACAGTAACATGACCCTGTGCGATGTGCACGACAGCATAGACAGCACCATTTTAATTTTGCGAAACCGCCTCAATTCTAAAATAGACCGTCGAGATATTCAAATAGTTAAAAATTATGGAAAACTGCCTCCTGTAGAATGTTATGCCGGACAGCTAAATCAAGTATTTATGAATCTAATTAGCAACGCGATCGATGCTTTGGACGAGGCCGCAAAAAATCAGCCCCATGCTGCCCTAAAAATTTCGATCTGCACAGAATTAGCTGGGTTCGATCGCGTGAGAGTGCGGATTGCTGACACGGGATCGGGAATAACAGCAGAGGTTAAAAAACGAATGTTCGAGCAGTTTTTTACCACGAAGGCGATCGGTAAAGGTACGGGTTTAGGACTGTCTATTGTCTACAAAATTTTAGTAGAAAATCACCGAGGAACCCTCAGGTGCGAGTCTGAACCGTCCCAGGGAACCGAGTTTATCATTGAACTACCAATGCACCAAACTTAAAGACTTGACAAACATCCAAATTGAGCTGTAAAAATTGTGTGTGGCAGAGGCGGGTTTGTAGTACGGTGACATGAAATATTAAAATCCCTCGCAGGCTTTACCAGATTTGCGATCGTCCCCGATCGCACGATAACTGTAACCCAAAAAATCACACACCCGATCTGCTTCCGTTCATTTGCCTCAGAAGCCAGTATGTTTGCAATCAACTTCTTCAACTGATTAACGTATTATACATTAAGACTCTTACACAATACGCTTGGGCTCAGAAACTTAGATCGCAATACAGTTCAGTTAACGGTTTTTTTGTACTTCGAGAGGAACGAAGCAATCTCCGTGTCTACTTTTCAGGTCGTTTTACTTCCAGAACGCTCTTAACCCAACGCTATTGACTTATATCCTGTCGGCTCGATTCACCGCAATAATATTCGATCGTTCGTAGTGCGGACTTTAGTCCGCTTTCAGTCTGCGGACTAAAGTCCGCACTACGAACCTTTTTTTTGTTATGGTAATCGACTGGAGACGCTCCCATTATGCGAAACGTCGCCCTGTTGCTTTAATACTACCAAAGTAATATCATCAAATACTTTTTGTTCACCAATAAAATTCCGTAAATCATTAATTGCTGCTTGCTTAATTTCTTCCGCACTGTGGTGCCAATTCACAGAAATTATTTCACAAAGCCTTTCGATCCCGTAAAATTTTTTGCTACTATTTGTTGCTTCCGTTATCCCGTCAGTGTACAGCACCACCCCGTCCCCCGGTTCTAACTTTACTAAAACATGGGCTATAAAACCAGCAATTTCTTCATCTAAACCGATGGGAAATCCTAAATCTATTGTATCAATTCGTTCAATTTTACCGTCTTTTATGACGACGAGAGTTTCCTCGTGCTGGCCGCTAATGCTAATTCTGCCGTCGGCGTAGTTGAGGAGAGCCAGCGTCAGGTTTTTATCCGAATTCATGCGCTGAATGTTTTTGTATATAGTGCGGTTGAGAGTATCTAAAAAGCGTACCGGATCTGATTCTTGCATTTCTTGAAGAGTGCGGACGGCAGTTTGAGCCATCACCATCAAAATCCCACTTTCTAGTCCGTGTCCGGTGACATCGCCGATCGCAATCGTTACAATACCCTCAGTGGAAAGTACGTCATAGTAATCGCCGCCAACTTCCTCGGCTGGTTCCATGAATCCGGCAATATCCAAGTCGGCAATTGCTGCGAGTTCTGATTGTTTGGGCAGAATCAACTGCTGCATTTGTCTGAGCATACCGAGTTCGGAGCTCATGCGCCGATTTTCTGCTTTCAGCCGCTTGTTCAGAGCAGCAATTTCTTGATTGGCTGTAGCGAGTTCCGAGGTGCGTTCTTTAACTTTATCTTCGAGAGTTTCAAAGGCTTCTTTTAGTTGTCCCGCCATGATGTTGAAGGAATTAGCTAATATCTGAACTTCAAAAATTCTGCTAGAAGCAACTTTCTGCTTGAGAGCGCCACCTACGAGATTTTCTGAAGCTCGAGCAATTTCCAAAATCCGGCGAGCAATCTTGCTAGCGGTGAGAATTCCCACTCCAACCGAGGCAATTAAAGCAGCAATACAGAGCAATATGGTGTTACGATTGTTAGCATAAATTTGCCCCATAAAGTCGGATTCGGGAACCACAACTACAATCAGCCAGTTGAGACCGTATTTGTCAGTTAGCGGAGAAGCTTGGAGAAATTGCCGCTGACCGTCGAGCAGAAAATTAAGTTCAGCAGTTTCTTGAATGTCTTGCAAACTGTGGAAGCGATCGAGCAAATAAACCACACTTTTTCGCATCAACGAGTTGCTGTTGTCCTGGGTTTTGAGTCGCTTTCTGTTTTGCCCTTCTCCCAGCGACAGAGGCTGATTTTTTAACGAACTGGCGATTAAGTCGCCATTCGGCTCAATGATAAATACTTGACCGGAATTACCGACGTTTAAGGTTTGCAGGAAACCGCGAATTTGATCGAGCCCCATCTGACAAGTCAGCACGCCAATCAGTTTCCCTGCGCCATCATAATAAGGCTGACTGGCATTAATTTGCAGCGTACCGTAGCCAAAATTAATGTAAACGTCGCTCCAAGCTGCCTGTTTTTTCTCAACAACAACCTTGTAAAAGGGGCGGGTGCGAACGTCATAATTAGGCTGAGACCTCTCAAGTTCGATCGGGTTTCCATCACTGTCAATGTTGTAATAGAGCAAGTCGCCACCCCCGGGAATTAGTTGCTGAGCAAGCTGAGGTTGCTCAGCTCCCGCCAGTCGGTTCACCCAACCAATTCGCAGGTACTGACCTTTTTCATTAGCAATTCCCGCGTAGCCGATCGAATTAAAACGCAGAACTTGTTGCCAGAGATACGGTCGAGAGCGCTGTAAATCCTCGAAGTCCAACACTCCTAGCGGTAAAGAATCCTGATTGATTTGATTGACTAGCGGCGGAGCTTCTAAGTAGTTTTGGACGCGCTCGTTAACTCTAGCACTGACGGAGCGTCCCAACTGATTTGCCAGCTCGTTGACTGTTTTCTCTCCGTTTCTGTAAGAGAGATAGCCCACCCAGCCAACAGCAGCGACAATTTGCAACACAAAGGGAATTACCAGGATGCTGCGGAGACGGAATTTTGCCTTGGTGCGGACGATCGCGCGTTGTTGAGAAACCATTGTGAAAAACACTCCCCAGGGCTGTTGGCGTTGTCTCAGCATTGCGAACAAAAGACACAAGGAGCGATCGACTGCCAAATATGCGATCGCCACGACGAGTCCGATCGATCGCGCGATCGTTTCCCAGTCTCAAGCTGCTCAAATTATATCAAATCCGCCACAAAATCCCCGCTTTCTGCCCACAGGTTCCAACCCTCGCTACAGCCACAAAAACCCGCGATTGCGGGTAAATGTAGCAAAGTATTTTGATACAGTATTCTCTGGTGTAGGTCAAGCCTCTTTTGACTTGTTTTCGAGTGCGATCGACTATGCTACTCCAGTTCTAACTTCAAAGTTGGCAACAGCTTTTCTAAATTCTTGAGAGACTTTTGTTGCCAAGGAACATCTGTCGAACCCACTACCAATAGTTGAATAGTTTTCTTTTTTCGCACAGTAATGACAAACTTAGACAGCATATTAATCCCAGAACTATTAACAAAATCCAATTTTTTGAGGTTCAAAGTAATGTGAGGGGGTTCGGGATTGGCGACCCCCTCTAATAAATCAACTATTGGCTTATAATCTGACGCCCCGTCTAAGCAGAGTTCGCCTTGAAAACAGACTGTCATCGATTGTGGATCGTATTGAATACTGTAGTCTTGACCTTTGATTTCCTGAATATCCATTGTTTTGTAGTTTCCTGAGTTAATTATGGCGATCGCACAACAAAGTCAATCGATTTGAGATTTGAGATTTGAGATTATAGATTTACTCCAAACATAAATCTCAGAGATTGAACAAAAGTCAAATATTTTGGGAACCACACGACTTTTGTCGCGGAATTATATTTCTTTTTGGGCTAGTTAACATAGAAACAGTTAAAACTAAACGCTAATTTGAACTAGCGTCGTAATACAGAGCAGGTTGGGACGATCTGGCATTGCTTCAAATTTCCAACCAATCTTAGCTGAATAGTCATTAATCATCGTCAGCAATCCCAGTCCCGATGTTTCACCTTCACATTCAGCATTCTTTTCAAGCTGCTGTAAATACAGTTCATTCGAGTCAGAATTCAACACTTTAGCAATGAATTCCTGCAACTTTTTAGCCACTGGTTCCTGCACGCAGTTAGTGGCAAAAATAACCGCTATTACATCAAATTTTCCCAGAAAATGGATGCCAAAATTAACCTTATAATTACTATTTTCATCTGTAAACTTTATCGCATTTTCTAACAGTTCATTGGCGATATAGCTCACGGCTCCCTTGCTTTGTTTAATCCGTTTTTCGCTGCTAGCATCCTCCTCGTCCACCGGGATAAAACTGGACAAATAATCTGCCACAAAATGAGCAGATACCCTATTGTTGCGCCAGCGCTGCTTGATGGGGCGAGAAGTGGGCGTAAATGTAAGTTCTAGGGAGTCGCGATCCGGTGCAAATTCGTCGATGAATTCTCCAAATATTTGTGGTACAGTTTGTAAGCTTCCAGATGTCATTATTTTTATTACTCCAATTAATCTATCAATGTCACTTCTGGGTAAATTTCCACAGGCTATTCCAGTTAGCAGGAATACTATTTTATAACAGTGCTTGGATGCGTTTTAGCTAGATTCGGCTGGGTTTATCAGCGGGATTTAGCGCCACAATGTGTTCAAAATAAAGTTGAGCCTTAGCAAAATTTCCCTGACAATATTGTTCGAGCCCCTCCTCAAAAACAGGCAAAATTTGAATTTTGAGCGATCGCACTGGTTCCACCTCAACATCTAACACCTCACACACAGTAATCGCTTCTTGTCTGCCTTTGACAATTGCCCGATCCAAAAATCGAATATGATACTTTTCAGGTTTACTAAAACGTTGTACCACATCTCCTGAGATTAATAAATATACGCCATAATACTGAGTTAAGCTTTCCAGGCGAACCGTGAGATCGATCCGAGCCGACAGCGCATCGGCTTGCATCCGATTCGCCTTTCAAATAATCACCACCATCGTATCACTGACATGGATACCAATGCCACTATTCAGCGGAATCTCCCATTTATTATACGGTTTTGATTGAATTTTTGCAACTGTTCAAGCTTCAAAATTCTTGCCTGAACAGCATGATCGACGCCCTCGGGAAAAACGGCCATCAGTCCATTTCCCGTATACTTGACAATAAAACCGTTATGGTTGGAAATTTCGGGACTACTTTGCTGTAAATCAGTGTAAACCACCACCCCATCCCCGGCTCTATGTTTACTAAAACATGACAGAGCCAATCTGAAATATCCTCATCTAAGCCGAATCGCATTTACCATTTACAAGTCTATAAGGACTTGAGAATTAACTCTTGAGTATCAACCACGGCTCCCAGCTCAAAAGTGCTTGACTGTCAACCCATCCTTAAGCTTAACAATTACTAAAGTAATGTCATCAAAAACCTTTTGTTCTCCAATAAACTCTCGTAAATCATCGATCGCCGATTGCTTGATTTCTTCGGAGCTTTTATGCCAATTAATCGAAACCACTTCACACAGTCTCTCAATCCCGTAGAATTTTTTGTAAATATTTCGGGCTTCGGGAATGCCATCGGTATACAGCACCACTCCGTCCCCCGGTTCTAACTTTACTAAAACTTGGTGGATCAACTCTGAAATATTCTCATCCAAGCCGATGGGAAATCCCAAATCTATTGTATCAATCCGCTCGATCTTACCGTTTTTTCTGACAACAATAGTTTCCTCATGCTGACCGCTAATGCTGATTGTTCCACAGGCATAATTGAGAATAGCCAGCGTCAGATTTTTGTCTGAGCTCATGCGCTGAATATTTTGATAAATAGTGCGGTTGATGGTATCTAAAAAACGCACCGGATCTGATTCTCTCAGTTGGTGAAGAGTGCGGACAGCCGCTTGAGTCATCACCATCAAAATCCCGCTTTCTAAGCCATGTCCGGTGACATCGCCGATGCCAATAGTGACCACGCCGTCAGTATGGAGGATATCGTAATAATCGCCACCTACTTCATCGGCTGGTTCCATAAATCCGGCAATATCTAAGTCTTCAATCTCCTGCATTTCTGGGTGTTTAGGCAAAATCAACTGCTGCATTTGTTTGAGAATGTATAGTTCAGCACTCATTCGCATATTTTCGGCTTTGAGTCGCTGATTGAGCGTCACAATTTCGGCGTTAGCTGTGGCGAGTTCACTGGTGCGTTGTGTAACTTTATCTTCTAGAGTTTCAAAGGATTCTTTTAGTTGTCCTGCCATGCTGTTAAAAGAGTTCGCAAGTTTTTTTAGTTCGATAAGGGAGCTAGTTTTTACCTGTCGGTCTAGATCGCCGTTAGCCATGTATTCCGAAGCTTGGGTGATGGCTTCAATCGGGGTAGCAATCCAGCGGGCTGTGAAAATTCCAATTGCCGTTGCCACAGTAAATGCGATCGCACACAAGATAATTGTGGTGCGGGTATTCGCATTGATTTGACCCATAAAATCAGATTCGGGAACCACCGTCACGATCGGCCAGTCCAGCCCAAACTTGTCTTGCCACGGAGCAACGAGGACAAAGTAATTTTCACCTTTAATTTTAATATTAATCCTGGCGCTATTTTTAAGATTTTTAAAGCTACCGAACCGTTCTTGCAACGCTTTAGCAGCAGCTTGGATCGCAGGGTCGGAGATGTTGAGAGCGCTAAAGCGTTTGACTTGATTATTCACCTTGATAAAAGAGGGTTGCGGCCCAGAATTTCCAATCAATTGTCCGTCTCGTTCCATAATGAAAATTCGCCCGGATTTACTAAAGTTTAAGTTGTGCAGAAAATTAGTAATATTGGATAGTTGTAAATCGACCCCAATCACTCCGATTAGCTTGCCCTTGGCATACATGGGACGCATTGCCCCGACAGCAATAAAGTTAAGCTCATCTAGCGAATAGACAGAAGTCCAGATCGGTTTCCCTGCTTGAGCTGCCTGAGTGTACCATTCTAATGTCACCGTATCGTAAGGAGCAACCTGCGTTACCTTAATTCGATTGCCCTTGCCGTCGGTTAAATGCGCGTTAATTTTCCAGTTTGTCCTTGCTGAAACTTCGGCAATGCTGATGCCTTCTCCCGCTCTTACTGGCCCAGCACCAATAAAGCGTCCATCTGAAAGTCCATAGGAAATGAAGCCAAGATTATCGAATGCTTGCACCTGTTTCCAAAAATAAAGTCCTGCAATATCTAAGTCATTTATATCCAGCAATCCTGTTTCGATCGCATCGATATTGATCTGATTAATTTGATGTGGAGTTAAGAGATAATCATCTAAGTGCCGATAAGTGCGATCGCTTACTTGAATCATTAACTGGTTAGCTAAATCTGTTACCGCTTTTTGTCCGTTACGGAAGGAAAGATAGCCGACTAAGCCAACGGCTGCAACGATTTGCAGCACAAAGGGAAGTACGAGGGCGGTGCGGAGACGAAATTGCCAAAGAGTGGAGGCCATATAGCTTTTCTCAGGTTTCTAAAGGTACAGGATTTGATTTTTGATTTTTGATTTTTGATTTTTGATTAGGTAATTGATAAATTGTTAATTGCTTGGTGAATACTTCGCTCATTTTAAAACTGCTATAGCACGAGCTCAATTCAAAATAGATTTAAGAGCAACCGCTCGTGTTATCATATCAATAAAACACAAAATATCAGCCATTCTGCCTTCATCAGCGCAGATATGCCTGGCTCGGTGGTTAAAAAAATCAATGCCAAACACAAATGGAAATTACTAATTGCCTCCACGCCGCCATAATCGTTTCCAATCTCGAAAAATCCCAACACTTTTACAGCAACGTATTAGGACTGCCAAAAATCGATCGCGAATTAAAATTTCCGGGAATCTGGTATCAAATCGGCAACTTCCAGCTCCACCTAATTTTAGCTGCAACAATTCTACCAGATGCCGTAGATTCCGAAAAATGGGGACGCAACCGACATCTAGCGTTTGCTGTGGCTAACTTAGAGGCTGCAAAACAGCAATTAGCAGCCAACAATTGCCCGGTACAAATGAGCGCGTCAGGGCGATCGGCATTATTTACCCAAGATCCAGATGGGAATATCATTGAACTCAGCGAGTAAAAGATGAGATTCGGCAGTTGAAACCGCGTATATAGTAAAACTTTAGTCCTAGCAGAGGGGACAAATAAATAAAGCCGGATTGAGTAAATTAGGTTCTTAATTAGCTACTAAAAACCTTGCTTTTCTTCCTTCCTCCTTCTTCCTTCTTCCTTCTTCCTTCTTCCTTCTTCCTTCCTCCTTCTTCCTTCTTCCTTCTTCCTTCTTCCTTCTTGCTTCTTCTATAAATGAAAATCATCGCCTACTCTTACAGCGAACCGCTGCTAGAACCTGCGCCAGCAGCGGAAATTTGGGGCCAAGAGGTCGATCGCACCTATCAAGACTTAGGAGGGCGCCAGCAACTCCAGCAACTGCTAAAAGACTGCCAAACCGAACCAGTCAAATACCTGTTAATTCAGCGCTTTGAAGAACTCGGCGACACAGTACAGCAAGTGTGCGCCCACCTCGAACAACTAGAAAACCTCGGCATCCAACTAATTGTCACAGACGAAAAACAAACAGAAAACAGAGCCAACTTGCTCAAACTCCTCGCCGAACTCCAGCGCAGCCAGCACAGCCGCAGCCTTCGCAAAGGACACGCCCGCAACCGCATCAAATCCCTTCCCCCACCCGGAAAAGCCCCCTACGGCTACCGGCGCGGCAAAGACAAATATACGATCGACAAAACCGCCTCCCCCGCCGTCAAAGACTTTTTTGAACACTTTCTCATCTACGGTTCCCTGCGCGGTTCCGTGCGCCATTTAGCAAAGAAATACAACAAAAAAATCTCCGTCAGCACAGGCCGCCGCTGGCTGACAAATCCCGCCTACCGAGGCGATTTACAATATCAAAACGGCCAAGTAATTTCTAACACCCACGTCCCGATTATTTCCAGAGAAGAAGCCGCCCAAATAGACAGATTGCTGCGGCGCAACCGCGGCCTTGCTCCCCGCAGCGCCAGCGCCCCGCGTTCCCTCGCAGGTTTAGCAATTTGCGCCGAGTGCAAATCGCCCATGACAGTTGCCAAAGTCACAGCCTACCGCAAAGAGAAAGAATACCTTTATTTGCGACCGATTAACTGTCTGTCACAGCCTAAATGCCGCGGCATTTCCTACGAAGAAGTATTGCAATTAACCATAGCGAGAATTTGTCGCGATTTGCCCGATGCTGTTGCTGGTTTGCAAATGCCGGATCTGAATGTAATCAAAGCAGGAATGGCTGCGGCGATCCAATCTAAACAACAAATCCTAGAGCAACTCCCCGCCCTGATTGCAAGCGGCATTTTAGACACAGAAACCGCTGATTTGCGCTCCTATAAAATACGCACAGAAGTTGCAGAACTGCAAAGCAAATTAGCGCAAATGCCCCCCGTAAATTTGCGAGAAATTGCTCAAACTGTTTCTCTTCCCCAATTTTGGCTCGACTTATCGGAATCGGAACGGAGGTTCTACTTTAGAGAATTTATCGATCGCATTGAAATAGTCCGGAAAAATTCTCAGGTGAATCTGCAAATTATTTTCATTTTTTAATTACCCAAACCATTATATCTATTGCAAAAGTCTTTTCGATCAAATCTAGGAGCGAGTTCTGGGGCCCGTTTCTAGCTATTTTTGCAAGAGGTATATTAATTTTATAGCATTTTTTATTCCTTCTTCCTTCTTCCTTCTTCCTTCTTCCTTCTTCCTTCTTCCTTCTTCCTTCTTCCTTCCGCTCTAACTTACCAATTAGCTGCAACGGATTTTTTTAGCCTTGAGCCAATAAACGCTCGTATCTCCTTTACCTTTAACCGTAATTTCGCCCCGTTCCTCAAATAAATACCGATCTTTTAACTGTTCGTAAACAGCCCCAGTAACTTGAATATATCCCGATAATCCGTGTGATTCCATCCGAGAAGCAACATTAACAGTATCCCCCCACAAATCATAGATAAATTTTTTAGTGCCAATTACCCCAGCAACTACTGGGCCTGTATGAATGCCAATCCGAATTTGAAATGGTTCGCCTGTGTCCGCTTTAAAATTTGCGATCGCCTCCTGCATATCCAAAGCCATATTGGCGATCGCATCTGCATGATCTGCCCTCGGCACAGGCAAACCCCCTGCTACCATATAAGCATCTCCAATTGTTTTAATTTTCTCCAAACCGTGTTTTTCAGTTAGTTCGTCAAACTTAGAAAAAATTTGATTGAGCAAATCCACCAATTCTAGTGGTGAAATTCTCGCAGCAAGAGAAGTAAAATCGACAAGATCCGCAAACAGCACTGTTGCTGACTCAAACCTCTCAGCAGGATAACCTTCGCCTTTTTTCAAATTTTCAACAATCGCAGCAGGTAAAATATTTAGCAATAAATCATCCGACTTTTGTTGAGCCAGCCTTAAAGCTAGCTCAACCGCTTCCCGCTCTTTAATTTCATTTTGCAAACATTCGACAAGTTCTTCTAATTGCTTAGTTTGTTCTAGAAGTAGCTTTTGCTGGCTTTGAATTGTTAACTGATTTGCCACTCGTGCCAATACTTCTTTACCTTGAAAAGGTTTAGTAATATAGTCAACTGCTCCAACATCAAAGGCTTTCACCTTATCTAAAACATCATCTAAGGCGCTTAAAAATATCACCGGAATGGAACTGGTTTGTGCTGAAGCTTTCAACTGCGCGCACACCTCATATCCATTCATCTCTGGCATCATCACGTCCAGCAGAATTAGATTCGGCGGAAACTCCTGCACCGTCGCCAAAGCTCTTGGCCCATTCAACGCTTTACGAACCTGATAGCCTTGCTCAGTTAGGATTGTAGATAAAAGACGCACGTTATCTGGCGTATCATCAACTATTAGAATGATGGCGGAACTTGTCGAATTGCTGTTCATGCGATCGCTAACGGTATTTTTTCAACATCGAACATATTAAGACTGACGCGCCTTAACCGCAGATTTCGCTAAATCTATAATATCATCGAATAGGAAATCATGTGCTAAATCATTTAAAACTTGTGCAGCACTCGCCAACTCTCTAGGCATTTCTTCAATCAATCGCATAATTTTATCGTCGTAGCATTCATGAGCAGCTTTATGGATCTGCTCCACCCAATCAATAGGCATTTGACAGAGTTGGGCTTCTACAGATTGATGATGGCCAGCAATCCCATTAATTTGGCTTTCATTTTCGACATTAACAGAAACAGGTTCCGCGTAAATATAGCGGAGTCCTAAATGTTTCTCTATAATAGAGAATAGTATTTTTGCTTCAAAGGGTTTACGCAAAAAATCGTCGCAGCCTGCGTCTAAGATAGTTTTTCGTTCCTCTTCAAAAGCGCTAGCAGTGAGAGCCACAATCACGGTGTTTTTCCCGAGAGGATGAGATTTAATTTGTCTGGTGGCTTCATAGCCATTCATGACAGGCATCTGCATATCCATCCAAATCAGGTGCGGTTGCCAATCCTCCCATAGAGCAATAGCTTCTTGACCATTTCTAGCTTCTCGCACGAGGATTCCTAGCGGTGATAATAATCTATCTATGACTAGACAGTTATCAGCGCGATCGTCTACTACTAAAATCCGATATTCTGGTTGATTTGGTGCTAAACCAATCACTTTTTTCTGCGGTTTAAGCATTTGAATCTCGCTAGGCTCAGCCAGCCTGAGTTGAATATCAAATGAAAACGTACTTCCCAAATCAGGTGTACTACAAACAGCAATATCACCTCCCATCATTTGTACAAACTTCCGACTAATTGGTAAACCTAGTCCTGTTCCCTGTTGGGATTTATAACCTGCTTTTGTTTGCTCGAATGGTGCAAATAACTTCCCCATTTCTTCTGGGGCAATACCGGGGCCAGTATCTTCAATTTCAAAATGAAGGCCTAAAGATACCGGGCGAATAGAATGGGCGTCTACACAATCAAAATCCCCAGGTGGCGAGGTTTCGGAGTCGATTTCGGCAGTTTTTGTTTCTGCTTCCGCCAACTCTGCCGTTTGGGCAGCCCAATTTTCTTCTACCTGGTTTTTCAGTCGCAACGTAACACTACCCCTCTCTGTAAACTTAATTGCATTTCCTACAATATTAATCAAAATTTGGTGCAATTTACCCTCATCTCCATTGACAAAGTGCGGTACGCTGTTAGCCACCTCAAAATTGAGCTGCAATCTCTTAGATTTAGCTTTCAATCGGAACATATCTTCTAAGGTTTCTAGCAGGCGTATTAAATTAAAACTACCTTCGTTAAGCTGACTTCTGCCTGCTTCAATTTTAGACATTTCCAAAATGTCATTAATCAGGGACAGCAAATGTTCCCCAGCCCGATTAATAATTTCCAGGTGTTGCTGGTGTTGATCGTTGAGAGATGAATCGCGCACCATCACCTGACTAAATCCCAGAATTGCATTCAAGGGAGTACGCAATTCGTGACTCATAGAAGAAAGAAATTCGCTTTTGGCGAGGTTAGCAGCATCAGCAACCACGACAGCTTTTTGCAGCGCTGATTCTGCCAACTTGCGCTCAGAAATTTCTGTTTGAGCTTGTTCAAATAGCGTGCATTGCTGGATGGCAATTGCTAGCTGCACGGAAATTTGCTTGAGAGATTCTATCTCAGAAGAGTTCCAATGTCTTTGACTGTGGCAGTGATGGGCAATTAGCAAGCCCCATAACTTTTCCCCTTGCAAAATGGGAACCACAAGGTTAGCTTTAATTTGAAATTCGCTGAGTAGATTAATGTGGCACTCGGAAATACCAGCAGTGTAAATATTGTCGATCGCCCGAATATGTCCCTGTGCATAAATAGGAACGTAGCCTTCGCGAAAACAATTGTCATTAATATCAATTCCCAAAATCGGCATGACACCTCTTGCAACCGACTCTACTGCTACAAATCCACTCCAATCTGGGCGAAAGCGGTAAATAACTGTTCTGTCAGTTGACAAAAACTGGCGCACTTCTTCAACAGCCATTCTCATAACTTCTTCTAGGTTGAGAGAAGACCGAATCCGCTCTTGAATCGCATCTACAAGCTGCTCCCTTTTAAGTTGCTGCTGCAAAGCTGATTCTGCTTGTTTGCGAGCTGTAATATCTACTCCATAACCAACACACTCCAGAGGTATGCCAGCAGCATCTTTGACCAACTTAACCTCATCGTACATCCAACGATAACTACCGTCTTTGTGACGTTCGCGGTATTCGTAGGAAATCGATTCTTTTTCCAATATTTGAGTGAATGCAGCATCGACAATTTCTCGATCTTCGGGGTGAATGAGGCTGTGCCAATCAAAGGAATCCTCAAAAAAATCTCCCGCTTCGTAGCCGATCAGTGAAACAATGTTATCGCTGACAAATGTTATGTCATGTTTACCCCCTAACTTGCAGCTAAAAATCACTGCCGGAGTAGTAGCTAGCAAATATTGCAAGCGTTCGGTTACAGAGCGCAATTTTAACTCGGCTTCTTGGCGCTCGCGAGCTTCCATTTCTAAGCAACTGTTGGTTTCTCTCAACTGTGCAGTGCGCTCCTGCACTTTAATTTCTAAATCTTCGTAGGCACAGCGGAGAGCTAATTCTGCATCTTCGCGAACGGCGATTTCCCGTTCCAACTTGATATTAATTGCTTCTAATTCCTGAGGAGTCTTTAATGACAAAAACTGGGGTAGTAGCGTTACCATCGATCCGGCAGTGTAGCAAGAAACGAGAGCAGTAATTGCTTTTTCTATCCCCGACAGCCAATAAGCGGAATGCCACAGCGTCCAAATGTCTAGCAAGTGACCGGTGCCGCAGAGAATAATGAATGCACCAAATAAAGCAAATATTCCTAAAAAAGGAACGTCGCGGCGCTTAAACACAAAATAAATCAGCATCGCCGGAATTGAAAAATAGGCGATCGCGATTAAAAAGTCGCCGGTTATGTGCAGCCACACCAAAGGTGTTTGCCACAAATAGCAGTGACCGTGCGGCATATACTGAGTTGGAGAAAAGATATCTTTGACTATTTGCCACATAATGTTTAGTTGCCGATCGGAGCAAGTTAAATGCTCTTCTTGTTATTATGGAGTGGGGTCTTATAGCCAGTCTCATCTTTGGGCTGGAGCTAGCTGTAAGGCCCCACCGCACAAGTTGATTTACAAAAACTGGACTATCCCAATTTTACAGCTTTACCAAAAATTTTTCCGAGCAAGTGGCTTGTGGGTGAGATTTTGATTTCAAGGGAATTTTAATCATCAACTCACTAGCCCTCCCAACCTTGCAAGTGCAGCGCAAATAATCTTCACGGGCTTGAATAATCTGATAATAAATTATGTACCCAGCCCGTACCACAACCGATATATTTCGTCGTATCCCATTACCAGCAATACGAATCTGCACCGACTTGCCATCAACTAAAAACGTGCGAATGCCAATAGTTAGCTGTTGGGAATGGGTAGATTGTAAGCGGTCAGGTAAGTTATTTTTCCAATCGCCTTTGTACGAATTTTCCTGAGGCACCATCTGTTCTCAAGCATCAATACCCTAGAAAAAATATTCATAAATACTTGGTTGAGTTGTGCCGCATATCATTCCCAATGTGGCAAATTTCCATACTATTTCATCACTTTGATAGGCGGACGGTTTTGCTGTTCTTTCGAGCTGTGCTGAAAAATGATTAAAATGCGATCGTTCTCTTCATTAATATTTAGATTTTTCAGATCGGCTTGCTCTCAGCGGCAGAAGATGCGTAAAAATTTAACGAGGTCTTTGATGCCCTATGCTCCAATTTTAATCTAACCCAAAATTTTTGGCAAGTCTTCTCAAATAAAATAGCTCGCGGCTGGGGATAGCCAATATTTTTGGGATTAGTGCCACTAGCACTCGTACTCTACGTAGCTTTATCAACACCGTAATAGCTTCGCTCCAAATTTATAAACCTTAACTTTTACCCTCGGATTTTACTGAATCTTAGAAAATAATGAAGCTCTAATTTAGATTTTGATACCGTATCTTAACGGATAAATGTTTATAAAAAATATAATTTGAAACTTTTAAAATCGCTGATTATGAGTAGTTCTTCTGTGTGACGCGCTGGTATGTGGGCTTGAAAAAAACCAGAGAACCAATAATTAAGATGCCACAGCGTCCATATTTTCATCTGATGGGTAATGAAGCGAATCATATCAAGTTTGCTTGATGAGCAATTATCGCCCAATGCAGTCGGGGGTCAAACTCGAAAGACAAACGAAGTACATCAGCGCTGGTTGTGGCTGTGGCCTTCGCCTGCGAGTTTGACCCCCGAAGCGGTTAAAACTGTCGATCGCTCTGCCGAAGCATAAAATAACTACTGACTGATGAAATCGCTAGCAGTGAGAGTACCGGGCGCTACACCGTTAAGCTTCGCTAACAATTGATTAGTTCCCGTCACACCGATCAAAGTTTGATTGTTGCTCGAAGTAATACTGAGTTGATTGAAACTCAAACCGGGATTCAACCCAATTAAGTCCTCGCCCTTGCGGAAATCGGTAATGATGTCGCTACCCACACTTTGATTTAGCAAAAATACATCTCTTCCCGAACCGCCGGTCAAAGTGTCATCTCCAATATCGCCGCTGAGGAAATCGGCACCAGCACCGCCGTAAAGCGTATCGTTGCCTTTGCCGCCGTAAAGCGTATCGTTGCCGATGTCGCCGCACATCGCATCGTTGTCATTGCCACCGAACAGCCAATCGTTGCCCTCACCAGCATCGAGACTGTCATTTTCTTTACCTCCATAAATGGTGTCATTTCCAAGTTGACCAAACAGCAAGTCTGCACCTTCATTACCAAACACAATATCGCTACCGTTGCCAGCATTAATTGTGTCGTTTTCTAAATTTCCTAACAGATAGTCGTCGCCATCTTCGCCCAGCAAAATATCCTCATCTTTGCCACCAAAAATCGTGTCATTGCCGCTGCCACCTGCAACAGTATCTTTGCCGAAATCTCCTCTCAAAAAGTCGTCGCCATCTCCGCCAAGAACAGTGTCATTGTCTTTACCTGCGTAGACAGTATCGTTGCCGGTATTACCTTGAACAAAATCGGTGCCTTCGTTGCCGAAAATTAAGTCGTTATCGGCGCCGCCGTCGAGGTTATCATTGCCGCCCATCCCGTAGAGAGTATCGTTGCCGGCTAGTCCGTTAATCGACTCGTTAATGGCGCCGCCCACGATCGAATCGTTGCCGCTACCGCCGTTGAAAGTTTGTTGGACGGAGTTGGAAATAATGGCAGCAGGGTCGAGTTGCGGGGCGTTGAGGCCATTGAACAGGCAATCATCTGTACCCGATACGGGCGTGGGGGTTGGCGTGGGAGTCGGTGCGGGTGTGGGAGTTGGCGCCGGCGTGGGGGTTGGCGTGGGAGTTGGTGCGGGTGTGGGAGTTGGCGCCGGCGTGGGAGTCGGCGTGGGAGTCGGTGCGGGTGTGGGAGTTGGCGCCGGCGTGGGAGTTGGCGTGGGAGTCGGTGCGGGTGTGGGAGTTGGCGCCGGCGTGGGAGTCGGCGTGGGAGTCGGTGCGGGTGTGGGAGTTGGCGCCGGCGTGGGAGTTGGCGTGGGAGTCGGTGCGGGTGTGGGAGTGGGAGTTGGCGCCGGCGTGGGAGTTGGCGTGGGAGTTGGTGCGGGTGTGGGAGTGGGCGCCGGCGTGGGAGTTGGCGTGGGTATGACTGCGGTGCTGTATTCAAAAGCGCCGATATCTACGATCGCACTTCCGTTATTATCACCATCTTGAGGGCGACTGACACCGCGCTCATCCACAGCCGGCGCGCCCGCACCTGTACCCGTATCAATGGCAGGACTTCCGGCTAGCAGCGGCAGCACCAAAGCGCCGTTAAAGTTTTGCAGAGATCCGAGTAAAGGATCGGCGATCGTCACATTTTCCGTGACATTATTGTCATTAGGATCGCCCACCGTAAATTTATTGGGAAATTGCAGATTATTTCCCCCGTCAATTAGTGCGCGTCCAGTCTGCTGACCGATTTTATAAATATTACCAGCCGTATTCCTATCAAAAATCGAATTTTTGACAGTAATTGGGGACTTGTTAGGATCGTTAAAGGTAGAAATGCCTCCCGAATATTCCCCAGCGGTATTTTTGGCAAAAGTCGAATTGACGATGTTAGTCGAAAAGGAATCTGCGTTAGCGATTACCATTCCTCCGCCTTGTTGAGCAGCGGTGTTGTTGTAAAATGTACTGTTAACAATGTTGATGTTGCTCTCTTCCCCTATCCACAAACCGCCGCCGTTATCATCGGCTGTGTTGTTGGCAAAGGTACAGCTTGTAACAGTAAAATCGGCATTTCCCTGACGTACTGCGCCTGCTGAACCTCCTGTACCATCTGCTTTTTTGACAGCTTTGTTGTTGATAAAAGTGCTATTTTCTAGCACCATTTTATCTGGGGGATAACCGAACAGAAAGGCTGCCCCTCCTTCTCCGGCTCCAATATTGCCGTCAAAAGTGCTGCCGCGAATAATGATGTTGCCACCGATCGCATCGTTAGTTAATTCGCTAGCCCCATCGACGAAAACTGCCCCACCAACGTTTTTGTCTGTGCGGTTGCCGGTGAATTTAGAGTTTTCGATCGTCATGCTGCCCAACAGGTTATTTACAGCCCCGCCGTAGCTGCCTTTGTTGTTGCTAAATTCACTACCTCTGATAGTCAGAGAACCCCCGCTCTTAGTGGCGATCGCCCCGCCACCGCGTTCGGTATTATCCGCCAAAGAACCGTCATTGCCGCTAAACTTGCTGTTAATCACAGTTGTGCTGCTGCGGAAACCGGTATAAATGCCACCGCCGAAACCCGCAACATTATTATTTACTTGGCAATTTTCTAAAGTTAAATTGCTGCCACCTCCCGTTTGAATGCCACCGCCTGCGCTAGTTGTTTCGTTATTCGGATCGGTTCCAGACACTCGTCCGTTGGCAACAATCAGGTTTTTTAGAGTAACATTGGTTGCATCTTGTGTCAGGATTACCCGCGAAGAGTTGTTACCGCTGACGGTTAAATTGCTAGCACTAACAGCATCAATTGTCAAGTTTTTGTTGATAACCAACTGACCCGAAGTCAAAACAATTGTTTGATTGGCAAGAGTCGAGGAAAATTGAATGGTATCGCCGGCTGCTGCGGAGGCGATCGCATCTCTCAAGGAACCGGCACCGCTATCATTATTGTTGGTAACGGTAACAGTCGCTAAAGCCCCTCGGTAATCGACCATTGTCTCTGGAGTCAAGGCACTGGGTGCTTCAATATCGCCCTTGGCAAACTCCAAATTCCAGTTACCGCCGCGGCCAGTGCGATCGGTAGATGCAGCAATATCAGCTCCGGTTAACTCCGAAAGGCGATCGACAAAATTAGCCCCGTCACCCGCAGCCACATCGCAACCGTAGAGCATGATATCAGCTTTGTCGCTCAGCGTATTTCGCCACCCTTGCAACTGGCTTTCATACTGAGGCAAACTATCCACATTCAGCGTCGCAGAACCAAGCTGCAAGCTACCAGAATTACCGTGAGAAAAAATGTGAACCTGGTCTACAATTCCCCCCGCAGCAGCAATGGATTGCAGTTTCGCAGTAATCTGCTCGACTCCGTTACCATTTTTATCTAAAATAATCGTCTCTGCATTCCCAAGCACCCCGCCCGCAAGAGTTTGATAATCATCTACATCGGAGTCAATGAAGACAAGAGAATGAGGACGAGAATTGCGGAGAAGATATTGTGAATCAATACTGGTCAAATTTGAACTCATTTTGCATACCTAGGAAAATGTTTGCTATTTGCTGGTAGATTCACCTAGAAAATATTAAAATCTCGATATTGACAGATGCAGCATGAATAAAAGATTGCGCGGCATCCGAAATTTGACTTCACGATAAACTTTGGTTTATTTACCTCAGTCAACACTTCGGACAGTTTCAAAGATTACGCATAGCGTTCGTCTCAAAACCAGGTTTATGAGAAAAATTTGCGATGCTTGACAATAAATCTAGTCAGAAACTCGGTTTCAGTCTTGTCGCGAGTGCGTCCTGGAATTGCATTTTCATACGACCAGATAAGCACTGTCCGAAGTATTGCTCAGTCAAATCCGAAAGCTATTTTATTTATCACGAGCTTTCGGTGAAAACAGTAAGTTTTATTTGTATTAAGTGCAGATAATCTAATAAAAATAAAAATTACTGTTTTCACCTTTATGTTGAGGTTGGTATTGCGCGCCTGACTCACCTACTTAGCGCCTAAAACATTTGTTTGAATTACTAACAGTAAATTCAAAAAATAGAGAATGCTCCCGTGTCCGATCGATTACCCCCACTATCAAAGGTTCGTAGTGCGGACTTCAGTCCGCAACCGGAGAGCGGACTTTCTGGTCGATTAAAAACCGTTTCATTATGGCAATCGATAGGAAATGATATTAGCTCAGACTTACGAAAAATTGCTCTAGCTATCGCGCCATACATTCGCCTGACTTAGAACCCGAATAATTGCGCCAAAGATGGGTCAATGTAACCTGTTTTTGCGATGTCCAAACTTGCCAGAGCTCGGAAATTTAGTTGGTGAGAAAGCTTGTTTGATGCCAATAGACTTGGGTTAGTGTTTTTTGTCTGAAGAGAGGAACGCTATACATGAACGCGCTCCGTAGGAAAGCAAACAAGAGAGTCTATTTTTCACATCTTTCTTCGATATCTCTTGACGGTTTTAACAATCAATCGCGTATGGTGTTTTATTCGGGCGGTGCGCCCGCGCGGGCGCACCTACCCAATGTTTTGCCCGCAGTAAGGTGCGCGTTGCACACCCTACCCGAGGCAGTTAGATTGTTACCTGAGTGAAATCGCCAGCGCTGAGAGTACCGGGCGTACCGTTAAGCTTAGCTAACAATTGATTGGTGCCCGTCACGCTAATCAAAGTTTGATTGTTGCCCGACGTAATGCTGAGTTGATTGAAACTCAAACCGGGAGCCAAACCAATTAAATCCTCGCCCTTACGGAAATCAGTAATGATGTCGCTACCCGCACTTTGAGTGAGGAAGAATATATCACTTCCCGAACCGCCAGTCAAAGTATCGTCCCCAACATCGCCGCTGAGGAAATCGCTGCCAGCACCGCCTGTGAGGAAATCGTTGCCTTTGCCACCGTACAGGGTATCGTTGCCGCTGTCGCCACAGAGAATATCGTTTTCATTGCCGCCGAACAGCAAATCGTTGCCAATACCGCCATCGAGACTGTCATTGTCTTTGCCGCCGTAAAGCGTGTCATTTCCTACGTCACCAAACAGCAAGTCTGCACCTTCATTACCGAACACAATATCGTTGCCGCTGCCAGCATTAATTGTGTCATTTCCTAAGTTGCCTAACAGATAGTCGTCGCCATCTTCACCGAGCAAAATATCGTCATCTTTGCCGCCAAAAATGGTGTCGTTGCCCATACCGCCGGCAACAGTATCTTTGCCGAAATCTCCCAGCAACCAGTCGTTGCCATCGTCGCCAACAACAGTGTCATTACCCTTGCCACCATAAATGGTGTCATTCCCAGTACCACCTTTGATTAAATCGTTGCCGTCATTGCCGAAGAGCAAGTCGTTATCGGCACCGCCGTCAATGTTGTCATTGCCGCCCATCCCGTAGAGAGTGTCGTTACCAGCAAGTCCGTTAATCGACTCGTTGATGGCGCCCCCCATAATCAAATTGTTAGCGTCGCTGCCGTCTAAAGTTTGTTGGACGGGGTTGGGGGTGATAGTCGCAGGGTCGAGTTGCGGCGGGTTGAGGCCATCAAGCACGCAAGCATCCGATACCGGGGTGGGTGTCGGCGCGGGTGTCGGAGTCGGCGCCGGAGTCGGTGTGGGAGTGGGTGTCGGCGCGGGTGTCGGAGTCGGCGCCGGAGTCGGTGTGGGAGTGGGTGTCGGCGCGGGTGTCGGAGTCGGCGCCGGAGTCGGTGTGGGAGTGGGTGTCGGCGCTGGCGTCGGAGTCGGCGCTGGCGTCGGTGTGGGAGTGGGGCCGACTGGAGTCGGAGTCGGAGTCGGTGCGGGTGTTGGAGTTGGCGCCGGAGTCGGAGTCGGAGTCGGAGTCGGCGCGGGTGTTGGAGTTGGCGCCGGAGTCGGAGTCGGAGTCGGAGTCGGCGCGGGTGTTGGAGTTGGCGCCGGAGTCGGTGTGGGAGTCGGAGTCGGCGCGGGTGTTGGGGTTGGCGCCGGAGTCGGAGTCGGAGTCGGAGTCGGTGCGGGTGTGGGAGTTGGCGCCGGAGTCGGTGTGGGAGTCGGAGTCGGCGCGGGTGTGGGAGTTGGCGCCGGAGTCGGTGTGGGAGTCGGAGTCGGTGCGGGGGTTGGAGTTGGCGCCGGAGTCGGAGTCGGAGTCGGCACGACAGCAGTGGTGAATTCAAAAGATCCGCTGTCAAAGATCGCCCCGGGAATGGTGTCGCCGTCTTGAGGGCGAGTGACGCCTCGCTGATCGGCAGCCAGCCCGCTGTCAACGCCTTTATCGATCGCCGGACTTCCTACCAGCAGGGGCCTGACGACAGCACCGTTGATGTTTTGCAGAGGGCCAAGTAAAGGATCTGCCACCGTCACACTTGTCGTCACCTTCGTATCGCTGCCAGTCAGCGGCCACTGAAAATTTCCTCCTTGATCGCTGTATTGGGCGGTGGTGTGTTGGTTAATTCCCCAAGGGTTTCCTCCGTTACCCGCTGTATTGTTGGCAAAAATCGTGTTTTTGAGGGTGACATCATTGGCAGCGGCGAAGATACCTCCACCAATCCAGCCAGCGTAATTATCGGCGATCGTCGTGTTGACAATAGTTGTGGGCGCACCAAGAGTCATTGCACCGCCGAGTTTGCCGAAGCCATCAGCCACAGTAGTAGGAACCGAGTTACCAGAAAACGTACTGTTGGTAATCGTCGCAGGGGCATTTTTCATCCACAGCCCGCCACCTTGCTCGCCAGCTTTGTTGCCGGCAAAGGTGGTGTTGGTAATGGTCAATCCCTGGTTGGTGCTGTCGCTCAAATTTGTTACCGCACCACCGTTTCCAGGGCTGCCACCGTTGGGTAGCGCCAGAATTTCGTTATTTTGGAAGGTGCTGTTTTCCAAAATTACCTTGTCTTGGCTGCCTGTGAACAGATAAGCTGCACCTCCTTCACCTCGGCCTTTGTTGTCTTGAAATACGCTATTGGTAATCTTAATTGTCCCGGAAGCTTCAGTTAGAGAACTGGCTCTGTCTGTGTAAACTGCGCCACCAAAACCCCTTAAAAAGGGATTATCTTGGCCTGTTGCGTAAACGGCTGCGGTGGTGTCGTTGCCGATGAATCGCGAGTTGTCAATTGTTAACTTGCCCTGAAGGCTGTTAATTGCCCCACCGTTAATTCCCTTGTTGTTGGTGAAGTCGCTGTTGGTGACAGTAAAAGCTTTGGAACTCAAAAAGCCGATCGCACCTGCACCGCGTTCATCATTACCTGCGGTGGCAATGTTGCCGTTGAATTTACTGTTCGATACAGTCAGGGTATTGTTGAAATTTCCGAAGATTGCCCCACCACCCTTGTCGGCAACGTTGTTATTGAACTGAACGTTGTCTACTGTCAGATTTACTTCATCGGTTGTGCCGATCGCGCCACCTGTCCCTGTCGTTTTAGCGTTGGCAATAGAGAGATTTTTGACGGCAAAACTCGTAGCAGTCACCACGTTTGCATTGACAAAAAAGGCGCGGGATGCGTTGTTGCCACTGATGGTTAAACCTGCTGCTGCGGTGCCGTCAATCGTGAGGTTTTTGCCAACAGGAATGTCGATTTGACCGCTAGTCAGACTGATTGTTTGGCCAGCCAAACCAGGAGCGAAGGTAATTGTATCCCCGGCTACAGCAGATGCCACCGCAGCCCTCAATGAGCCTGGGCCGCTATCGCTATTGTTGCTGACGACGATAGTAGCTAAATCACCTTGGTAATTTGCCATCACGTCCGGTTTTAAGGCTAAGGGAGATTCTATTTGACCCTTAGCAAATTCTAAGTTCCAGTCGCCGTCTTTGCCAGTAATGTTGGTGGATGCGGCAACGTCAGCGCCGGTTAATTGGCTGAGCTTGTCAACGAAATTAGCGCCTGTACCTGCTGCTACATCGCAGCCGTAGAGCATAATGTCTGCGGATGGTGCCAGGGAAGTCTGCCACTTTTCCAACTGACCTTTGTATTGCTCTATGTTATCTGAACCTAGAGCGGTATTGCCGAGTTGCAGGTTGCCAGAACTGCCGTGAGAAATAATGTGAACCGAGTCGATCGCCCCGTTGGTAGAAGCGTATTTTTCAATTTCAGAGGAGATTTGTTCGATGCCGTTTTTGGTGCCGTCGAGGATTACGACCTGCTGTCCTGGCAGCACTCCCGCTGCAATTCCCTCGTAATTTTTGACCCCAGAATCAATGAACACTAAGGAACGTAGGGGCAGTTTTTCCAAAGAAGATTGTGAATTGGTTTGAGCGAAGGTAGAACTCATTTTTGATTCTCCATTAAGGGCGTTATTGGTAGATACAGCCCTGGAGGAATCACATCAGCGTTATTTGGTTACATCTTAACACCTATTTCGGAAATAGTGCAATATTTAAAATTATTTTTTTTGATGATTTTTTTTCCGGATTGCACTTGTTTGTGATTGTAGCTCATGGTTTTTATTTTCAATATTTCTGCATAATAAGCAATATCTTTTATAAAGATATTGAAAATAATCCAGTTTTTTGCAACCGGATTATTTTATGATATATGGGCTGTAATTCCCTGAAAATAAAGGACTGGAGGAATAGTTGCTCGGTGATTTACTATTCGGGAACCCCTATAAATTAGATAAATAATTTGTGATTTTAGTGTCGTAGTTTAGGCAAACGGACACGACATTACCGTGTTCCAACTCTGTTTCAGATATGGAAAAATAGGTCATATAATACGTTGTGAATAATTCAGCTAATCACAACAAAAAATAAGCTGTCGCGCATTTAAATTACATATTCGGTACGCTGCTCAAAGCCATACCACTCATTGTTTGATAGATTTTTTATACACAATTTAAATGTAGAACAGCTTACAGCTTCAGGCGCGATCGCAATTACGATCGACCTCAGTCAGTCTTAATTCTCAAATCTAAAATCCTTTGAAATCTGCTCCCGAAGCTAGGGGCGAGATTTGTTATACCCCAGAATACTCATACTCGCTTGGTTTTGTGGGTGTTACTCACACTCAAAACTGTCTGGTATTAAATGTTTGCTCGTCGATCGCCCCGATCGAGTGGTTTCTCCTAGCGGCCCGGGGACTTTGAGGAATTGGGCCGTGACTACAAAGGTTAGGACAATTATTTAGATCAGTTGAGACGATCGCTCTGTTATCGAGCTCGATCGCATCCTTGATGCCGATCGCCAAACCTTGGCCGATCGCCATTGTATTCGATTCTATTGCCTTCAGCACGCTGCACACCCTCAATTAGATCGATCTCCTTATTAGCAAACAATCGATCGCGCTGGAGGCTGTTGCTGAGTGTGTCGCTATCTCGATCGGCATAACACGAACCGAATCCGCTGTTGTCGCCAGCCAAGACTCTGCCATTTTAACAATTGCGGGTGTTCGGGTGCGAGATTGTCCCAACACCTGCCACAAATTCGGGAAACTTTGTCAATCTTTCTCAGGATAGAGGCGTATTTTTGAAGTGCAGAGCTCACTTGCTCAATGCCATCAGACTTGAACTCGACTAAAATTACTGCAACCGCCGCCAAAATTCGAGAGACAACAAAATACAGACAGCGATCGATGCTGGAGTCATTTAACGTAAAGCTTCTGGATGCGGGATTGGTTTCTGTCAAAGAAGTGAACATATTCCTTCCTCCAAAAGGGTGTTGAGTGGTAGATACACCCCGGGAGTCAGACCGCAGGAAACTGGCAGGGAACTAATTTGTGTTGCTGATTTCCATTTAACCTACTTATCAGTTTCCCCTATTTTGGCGACCCTGCCATCCGCGATCGCACGGAATTTATGTTTTTTATATTTTCCCCAACGGCTGGCTGGCCCGTAATTACCCATAGATACAATATCCTGTAGGTGACAGCACCTTCACACCAGAATGCAACCGCCAGCCGGTACTTCAAACCCTTAGCCAGTCAATCGATTTTTGACTTTTGATTGAGCGCGCCAATGAATCTGGGAAGCGAAACTTGAGTCGAAAATTTTGCCAGATCCAAGCAAGTATCCGTTTTTGCGGGGTCATTCCCATCTAAAATCAAAAATCGTATAGCGTTTCTCAGAAAGATGAGGTATGCTAAATTATGCTACAACCCTTACAGCAGCAAGCTTTTCAGGTCAAGATTCATCCGCGAATTAATGTGAGAAAGGCTATATGACAGTTGGTCGATCGGGCGGATCGCACACAACGCTCAAGATTCTGTAGAAGAGGGCGGTTTCTTCCCTGCATTGCGAATGTTGATAATCTTGTTGAGCGCCTCGAACCAAAAACTAGCTCCCATAGAAATAGCTACGCCGCTCAAAATCCAACCTAACAATTTTGCCATCGCAGCGGGCAAAAATAATTTTCCCTGGGAGTCTAGCTCTAACCTGTTAGGTTCGCCCCAGCCAAAAGGTAGAGCTACATTATCCAAAGCGCGATCGACCTGATTTTGAACTTTGGTGAGATTGGTTAAATTATCCAATTTAGTGTTAGCGTTTTTTTCCACCAACTGCTTAGCGTACAAATTAACAGTCGATCGCAACATCGAATCCTTCGACAACCGATTGATAATATTAATCGTATCAGCGTTAGCAGCCAGGGCGATCGTAGTACCGAGCAAAATCGCCACCCCTCTAGCGTTCCGCTTGTAAACGCCTGAAGCGCGCTGCATCGATTGGTCAAACCAAATTTCAACTTCTTTCTGAAACCGCTCCAACTGCTGTTGAGTATCTCCGCCGCCTGTTTCAGCGCGCTGCGCTAAGATAGAAAGGCTGCGTTTCAGAGATTCTGGCATAATGTCCAAGGTTTCTTGAATTTGTTGGTAAATCGGACTGTCCTCTTTTTCGTCCATAATTTCTGCTACCGTATCCTGAGTTTTTCTCACTTTCCTAGCAGTATTTAACAGATTGCTCAAACTCGGTTGCAGTTGGGCCCGCAGCGCCGCCCGCTCAAATTCGCTGTCAAAACTCGCCTTAATAAAAGCCATCTGTCGCTGAAATTCTCTCCCCCCCTGCTCGGTTTCCGGCAGGTAAACCTGAGAATCGTTAATATAAAACCCCAGCTTTTCCGACATCCGATCCAAACTGTTGTTCAAACTACCCAAATCGTTTTTATAATCTTCTACAACTCGATTGAATTCCGCAGTCAGCCAGCCAAATTCTTGCTCGATGATCGGTTTAGTAGACTCCGGCAAATTCAGCCCTTCTCCAATCACTTGAATTTGGGCTAATTGTAAATCTTTAAATCTTTCCAATCGGTTCTTAGATATAGAATGCGCCAAATTAGAAACTTTTAAAGTGTCCAAAAGGCTCGCCGCAAAACAATCAGCCGGAATATAAGAAGGCGCGGTTAATTTATTGCCAAAAACATTCTTGGTGCCAGTTATTTGGCGGTAAAAATTACCCATTTTGTGGGTGACAGATCGGAATCCTTGGGATAAAAGCCCTTTCGCTCCCTGATTCAAATCTTTAACGATCGGATTGGCGTAAATCAAATTAGCCAACTGTGCGACTCGCTGTAGTTGCAGCGGTTCTTTGGCGCCTTCGCTACCTCCTGAAATCAGCACTTCGATCGATTTCTTTAAATGTTCGGCGCGCCACTGCAAAACAGTAGCAATCAGTTCCTGAATTTCGGAAGCTAGCAAGCTTAAAGTTAGGTAGATAAACACTAACCCAATTATAATATCTATGATTACCGGCAAGTTCATGGCATTTCCCCGATCGCAAATAACTGCTGTCTAAGTTTACCTTCTGTTTGGGACGCTAAAAAAGCTCTTAACACCAGTTTCCCCCCAGCATCCAACCCCAGCCCGGTACTCCAAACCGTTAATTCATAAGTCATCCCCAATTATTCAATTCTTCAATCGCCAATTAAAAATCTATAATTGTATACTTTTTTATGTCAAACATCTTTCGATTCCCGGGGCGCCAATCCAAAACTCGCTTCAATGACAGCTTGACAGACAAACTGTGGATGCTGGCTTTGTTGTTGGCTGCGGTGCTGATTTTCGGGCTGAATCTGGGCGGTGTGGCTTTGCGGGATTGGGATGAAGGGATTGCGGCGCAGGTAAGCCGGGAAATTTGGCGCGGTAATTTAAATTGGTTGTATCCGACGATCGGCTCTATGCCCTATTTGAACAAGCCACCTCTGGTACACTGGCTGATCGGGCTGTGTTTTCGCGCCGGCGGTGTCAGCGAATTGACGGCGAGGCTGGTACCGGCGATGCTGACGGCTGCTTCGGTGCCCCTGCTTTACGCGATTGGGCGGGAGTTGTTTGTGCAGCGCTCGATCGCCATTTTTTCGGCTCTGGTGTATCTGACGCTGCTCCCGGTAGTGCGGCACGGACGTTTGGCGATGTTAGACGGGGCAGTTTTGTGTTTTTTGGTGGCGTCGATGTGGTGTTTGCTGCGATCGCGCCGCGATTTGCGCTACGCTTTGGGGGCGGGGATTGGGTTCGGACTCATTTGCCTGACTAAGGGCGTGATGTTGGGGCTGCTGCTGGGGACGATCGGCTTTGTTTTCCTGGTTTGGGATACCCCGCGACTCCTGACTTCTGGGTATCTGTGGGGCGGATTGGCGATCGGCACTTTACCAGTAGCTGCATGGTATTTTGCCCAATGGCTGCACTACGGCCAAGATTTCATCAACGCTAATTTAGTTAACCAATCTTTCCGGCGCATTTGGGAGCCCGTCGGGAATCACAAAGGCGCGCCCTGGTATTATCTATTAAAAATTTTAGAATCAGCTTGGCCTTGGCAGTTATTTTACCTGCAAGGGCTGCGTTTGAGTTGGGAAAATCGAAATTTTCCCGGGCCAAAATTAGTATTAGTTTGGACTGGAGTATATCTACTGGCGATTTCTGTGATGAATACCAAATTACCTTGGTATGTTTTGCCAGTTTATCCAGCTTTTGCGATCGCCGTTGGCAGCTATCTCGCCGAAGTTTGGGATCAAATGTGGCTGCCGGAAGAACCCATAAAAGATGAAGTAGAAGAACATTTTAATGCTATATCTTTGTTGCCTCATCCCGCTATTTTGGCAGTAATAGCCGTAGTTGCTATCGTCGGTTGTGCGTACTTCAGCGGCTGGGTAAGGTTTGGGGGACAAATTGTGCAGCCCCAGCGAGATTTGCAGTTAATGCTAATGTTTGTAGTTTTGACAATGACACTGGCGGCCGTATTATTGCACCGCAAGGATCGGCAGTTTATTTTAGTTTTAATTTGGGGAACTTACGTCACGCTCTTAGTATTTGTTGCTTCCGATAACTGGGTTTGGGAACTCGCCGAGGATTATCCAGTTAAGCCGATCGCCGAAATAGTCCGCCAAGGAACCCCAGCCGGCAAGGAAGTCTTTACCTCTCATAAATTACCTCGTCCGTCGCTAAATTTTTACAGCCAGAGGCAAGTTATTGTCGCCGACAGCGAAACGCTGAAACAGAAATGGCAATCTCTCCCGCAACCTTATTTTCTGTTGGAAAAACCTGTGCTTAAACATCTAGCCTTGGAGAATCCTCAGGTAGTCAAGACAGCGGATGATTGGGTTTTAGTAACTCGGAAGTAATACCAATTTTTAGAACGCAAAATTATTCTTAGGGTGCATCACCATCGATAATCCCTCAAGCAAAACCGACAATCTCATCACGACGCATCTTATACCAAGCGTGAACAATTAATGCAACAATATTCGTAGGGTGTGTCGCCACGAGCGATCGCAAAAACACACGAAAAATCTAGCTAGCGACGCACCATCGATAATATTTGAGCAAACTTTTCTCAGTATCAATTATTGTAGCAATATTTTTTTAAATTGGTATTACATAATCCTTGAGAAAACAAGCAAACTAATTATTTTGTAACCAGCTTCTTGATAGATGGTATAAATCAATACGGTTTACTTAATATTGTCCGAAGAGAGGAACGAAGCAAACAAGAGAGCTTATTTTTCCAGAAGTGTTTTACCCCTAGGAGGGTCTGGTAGAGTCGATAGGGGCATCACTACCCCTACCTCTCCTTCAGAACGGAACGTGAAACTTTCGCTTCATTCCGCTCCTTGATATCTTCATCCTTTTTAAGGATACAATCCAAAACGGATGTTATAA